>JBGPIS010000144.1:0-6662 GCA_041484965.1 Methylomirabilia bacterium | reverse complement strand
GTGGGCCTCCCGGACTTCAAATCCGGTGGACCGTTCTAGACAAACGGTCGATGGGTTCGACTCCCATACGCTTCCGCCATCAGGAGACTCATGGCCAAACGCGACCGACAGTCACACTCGCGGTCGACGCGGCGGATGTCGCGTCGACAGCGGCGCATGCTCGCCAGCGCGGCGATCGTCGTCGCCGCGGTCGTCGGTGGCTACTTCGCGTACAGAGCGGTGGCGAACCTCCCCGGCGTGTCGATCGCGGACCTGGGCAACCTCCACATCGCGACCGCGGACACGCCCCACACGCCGTACAACTCCGACCCGCCGACCTCCGGCCCGCATCTCCCGTACATCGCGCCCTGGGGCGTGCACACGCGGCCGATCCCGCTGGAGCTCCAGGTGCACAACCTGGAGGACGGGGGCGTGGTCGTGCAGTACAACTGCGAGTGCCCCGAGCTGGTGGCGAAGCTCAAGGCGATCGTCCAGAAGTACGACCGGAACGTCGTCCTGGCGCCCTATCCCACGATGAAGAGCAAGATCGCACTCACCGCCTGGACGCGCATCGACACGCTCGAGGAGTTCGACCAGGCGCGTGTCGTCCGCTTCATCGAGGCCTACCGTGGGATCGACCACCACAAGTAGATTCGCGCTCGCGGTCTTCGTTACCGTCTCCCTCCTGCTTCCCGGGTGCGCCCGGCCGTACGTCTCGCCGCTCGCCCCGCCGCCGCACCGCGCCGAGATCGACGCGAAGTACGAGGTCACGTGGGCGGCAATCGTCCGCGCGCTCGCGAAGGAGAACGTGCCGTTGCGGGCCATCGCGCGCGACTCGGGCGTGATCGCCTCCGACGACTTTGTCGCGCCGATCGGCGTCTACGCCGACTGCGGCCGCATCGGCGACGACCTCATCGAGGGCGAGGCGCTCGTCGCCTTCACGCTCTTCGCGGAGTCCGACGGCGCGCGCACCAAGGTCCAGGTGAACGCGAAGATGCGCACGCACATGCACCGGAAGGGATCGAGCGGTAAGCTCCGTCCCATGCCGGTGTACCAGTGCGCGTCCACGGGGCGGTTCGAGGCGAACCTGCTCGACGCCGTCCGCGAGCTCGTCAGGGAGTAGCCGGTGCCGTCGAAGCTGGCCGATCTCATCAAGAAGGCGCGGCGCCTCGGCACCGAGCGCGATCGGCTCATCGACAGCCTCGCGGAGGAGTGGACCCAGGCGCTCCGCGGCCAGGGTCTCTCCGCCGCCGACCTCGACGAGCTCTGGTCCGGCCTCACCGAGGAAGCGGCGCGCCGCGGGAGTCCGGGTGGGGAGGGGAAGTGGACGGCCCAGGCGTGGCGCCACGAGACGCAGGAGGTCATCGCCCGCCTCCGGCAGAAGGTCGAGGCCGCGCTTCGTGAGCGGTGACCGCGGCGCGGCGCTCCGGAGCCTGCCCTCCGTCGACCAGCTCCTCCGCGGGCTCGCCGGCCGCCCGGAGCTCCGCGGGATGCCGCGCGCGCGGCTGACCGCCCTCGTGCGCGAGACGCTCGAGGCCGAGCGGCGGCATGTGCTCGAGACGCGCGGGGCGCCGGCGGCCGCCGAGACCCTTGCGGCGCGCGTTGTCGAGCTCACGCAGCGCGCGGGCGTCTTTTCCCTTCGCCCGGTGATCAACGCGACCGGCGTCGTGCTCCACACGAACCTCGGCCGCGCGCTCGCGAGCCCGCTCGCGATCGAGCGGCTCCAGACCGTCGCCGCCGTCTACTCGAACCTCGAGCTCGACCTCACGACGAAGGAGCGGGGCTCGCGCTACAGCCACGTGGAAGGGGTCCTGCGCCGCCTGACCGGCGCCGAGGACGCGCTGGTCGTCAACAACAACGCCGCGGCGGTGCTCCTGGCACTCGAAACGTTGGCGCACGGTAAGGAGGTCGTCGTCTCGCGGGGCGAGCTGATCGAGATCGGCGGCGAGTTCCGGATCCCCGACATCATGCTCAGGAGCGGGGCCGTGCTTCGCGAGGTCGGGACGACGAACCGGACCCATCTGGGCGATTATGAAAACGCGCTCGGGCCGACCACGGGGCTCCTCCTCAAGGTCCACACCTCGAACTACCGCGTCGTCGGCTTCACGGCGGAGGTCTCCTCGCGCGAGCTGGTGGAGCTCGGGCGCGCGCACGGGATCCCTGTGATGGAAGACCTCGGCTCCGGCTCGCTCGTGGACCTGCGCCTGTGGGGCCTGCCGTACGAGCCGACGGTGCCGGAGACCGTCGCCACGGGCGTGGACCTCGTGTCGTTCTCGGGCGACAAGCTGCTCGGCGGGCCCCAGGCCGGCCTCGTCGTCGGTAAGACGGCGATCGTCGCGCGGCTCAAGAAGAACCCGTGGAATCGCGCGCTCCGGATCGACAAGTTCACGATCGCCGCGCTCGAGGCGACGCTCTACGCTTACGAGGCGGGTGTGGCGCGCGAGACGATCCCGACGCTCCAGATGCTGACAGAACCGCTGGCCGATGTGCTGCGGCGGGCGCGGCGCGTGCTCCGGGCGGTCCCACCAGAGCCGCGTGAACGGCTCGCGCTGCGGATCGCCGAGGCCAACGCCAAGGTCGGCGGCGGCGCGCTCCCGACGCTGGAGCTGCCCTCTGCCGGCCTCGCCGTCGGTGGGAGCCCGGCCGACGCTCGCCGCCTCGACGAGGCGCTCCGGACGGGCGAGCCTCCGGTGGTCGGCCGCCTCACCGAGAACCGGCTGTTCCTCGACTGCCGCACGGTGCTCCGGTCGCAGGTCCCGACGCTCGCGCAGGCGCTGGTCCGGGCCGCCGCCCTGCTGTGAAGCACGTCGTCGTCGGCACGGCCGGCCACATCGATCACGGCAAGACCTCGCTCGTGAAGGCGCTCACCGGCATCGACACCGACCGCCTGCCGGAGGAGAAGGCGCGCGGCATCACGATCGATCTCGGGTTCGCGTTTCTCGAGGAGCCCGACGGGCTCACGATCGAGATCGTCGACGTGCCGGGGCACGAGCGCTTCGTCAAGAACATGCTCGCCGGCGTCGGCGGCATCGACCTCGCGATGCTGGTGATCGCCGCCGACGAGGGCATCATGCCGCAGACGCGCGAGCACCTGGCAATCTGCGTGCTCCTCCGCATCAAGCTCGGGCTCGTCGTGCTCACGAAGGCCGATCTCGTCGAGCGCGACTGGCTCGAGCTCGTGAAGGACGACGTCGCGGGCCTCGTCCGTGGCACGTTCCTCGAGACGGCGCCCATCCTCGCCGCCTCGGCGAAGACGGGCGAGGGGCTCCCCGAGCTCCGCGCCGCGCTCCGGCGCCTGGCGGCGACCGTCCCCGAGCGCGCCGCGGACCAGCTCCCGCGGCTGCCGATCGACCGCGTGTTCACCGTCAAGGGCTTCGGGACCGTCGTCACCGGGACCTTCATGGCCGGCCGGCTCGCCGTGGACGACCGCGTCCAGGTCTATCCGAAGGGCGTCGAGGCGAAGATCCGCGGGCTCCAGACCCACGGCCGGCCGGTCGCCGCGGCGCGCGCCGGCCAGCGCACCGCCGTCAATCTCCAGGGCGTCGAGCGCGCCGCGCTCGACCGCGGCGACGTGCTGGGCCTCGTGGGCACGCTCGTGCCTTCGCTCCTCGTGGACGGGACGCTCGAGCTCCTGAAGGACGCGCCGCGCGCCGTCAAGTCGCGTACGCGCGTGCGCTTCCACGCAGGCACGAGCGAGCTCATGGCGCGCGTCCTGCTTCTCGACCGGGGGGAGCTCCTCCCGGGCGAGACAGCGTTCGCGCGCTTTCGGCTCGAGGCGCCGCTCGTCGCCCTTCCGGGCGACCGGTTCGTCGTGCGCTCGTACTCGCCGATCGTCACGATCGGCGGCGGGACGCTGCTCGACGTGGACCCGCCGCGCTTCAAGCGCAAGGCGCCCGCGCTCGTCGCCCACCTCACGCTGCTCCAGGGCGGCGCGCCGGAGGCGGTTCTCGAGGAGCACGTTCGCCACGTCGGCGTCGCGGGCGTGCGCCTGCAGGCCCTCTCGGGCCGCGTGGCCTTCGGTCCCGGCCGGCTGCGCGGGCTCCTGGACGGGCTCGTGGCCGCCGGCCGGGTGATCGTCGTCGACCGCGACTGGTACCTGCACGCCGAGAGCTTCGCTCGGCTGCGCGAGCGCGCCGTGCAGGCGCTCGAGAACTTCCACCGCGCACACTCGCTCCGGCCCGGCATGTCGCGCGAGGAGCTGCGGGGGCGCGCGGGCTCAGCCGACGAGCGCGTCTTCGCGGCACTCCTTGCCGCGCTCGAGGCCGAGGGCGTCGTCAGGAGCGAGCGCGACAAGGTGCGGCTCGCCACCCACGCGGTGCGGCTCTCCGCCGAGCAGCAGCGGGTCGTCGACCGCGTCGAGGAGGAGTTCCTGCACGCCGGCGCGGCGCCGCCGGGCCCGGGGGAGGCGCTCACGCGCGCCGGGATCAAGGGGGACGAGGAGCACGAACTCTTCCAGGTGCTCGTCCAGGCGGGGACGCTCGTCCGCGTCAAGGAGTCGCTCTTCTTCCACGCGAAGGCACTCGACGCGATCCAGGAGAAGCTGGTGGCGATGCTGCGCGAGCGCAAGGAGATCGGGCCCGGCGACATCAAGGACCTGCTCGGGATCTCCCGGAAGTACGCCATCCCGCTGCTCGAGTTCTTCGACCAGCGCCGGGTGACGACCCGCGTCGGCGAAAGGCGGGTCTTGCGCGGGGGGTAGGGGCGCGCTAAGGTGGACCGGAAAGGAGCACCTCATGTTTGGCATTGGCTATCAGGAGTTGCTGATCATCCTCGTGATCGTGCTGGTCCTCTTCGGGGGCAGCAAGCTGCCGGAGCTCGCGCGCTCGCTCGGCTCGAGTGTGAAGGAGTTCAAGAAGGGCGTGAGCGAGACGTCGAAGGAAGACTCGTCCGCCGCCGCCAAGAAGGACGAGGAGAAGAAGGCGTCGTAACCCCCGCGCTCGACCGTCGGGCCGACCGCGTCGACCTCGTCCTCGCGGCGGCCCTCTCGCTCCTGACGATCGTCTCGCGCCTGCCGTACCGTGCCCGGATGCTCTACGACTGGGACGCGGTGCAGTTCGCCCTGGCCCTGCGCGAGTACGACGTCGTGAAGCACCAGCCCCACCCGCCGGGCTACATCCTCTACGTCGCCCTCGGCCGCCTCGTGAACGCCGCGCTCGATAACCCGGCGGCGGCGTACGTCGTGCTCGCGGTCGCCTTCAGCGGTCTCACGACCTTCGCGGTGTATTACCTCGCCCGCGCGATCTACGACCGGGCCACGGCGCTCACGGCCGCGACCCTGCTGGCCGTCAGCCCCCTCTTCTGGTTCTACGGGTCCGTCGGCCTGACGTACGCTGGCGAGGCGCTCTTCGCGTCGACCGTCGCCTACCTCGCGTTCCGCGCGCTCGACGGGAGCCGCGCCGACGCCTGGCTGGCGGCGGGCTATTTGGGCCTCGCCGGCGGCGTCCGCCAGTCGTTCCTGATCCTGCTCTTCCCGCTCTGGCTCGGCTCGGTCGTCCTGGGCCTGCGGCGCGCCCGCGTCGTCGCCGTCGGCCTCGCGATCCTGGCCGCCGCCGTGCTCACGTGGTTCCTGCCGATGATCTGGCTCACGGGGGGCCTCGCGCGCTACCTCGCCGCGTCCGTCGAGCTGGCGGACTCCGCGGTGAGGTCCACCGCGATCGGCGCCGGGCCCTTCGACGTCACGCTGGGCATGTCGCGCCACCTCCTCGAGTCGGTGCTGGTCGGGCTCGGCCCGCTCGCGGCCGCGGCGCTCCTCGCCCCCTGGTACGTCCGGCGCCACGGCTGGGGCCGGCGCGAATGGTTCCTGCTCGGCTGGATCGTGCCACCCGTGCTCGTCTACACGCTCGTGCACTTCGGGCAGGCGGGGTACGCGCTCACGTTCCTCCCGGCGCTCGTGATCTTCCTCTCGCGCGTCCTCGTCACGGCGCTCGCGCACGCGGCGGATGGCTTCCGCCGTCCGAGGGCGCGCGCGGCGCTGACCGCCGCGGCGGTCACGCTCGTCGTGCTCGCCGACGGCTCGTTCTTCGTCTCGGCGCGGCCGTTGCCGCGCGACTTCGACACGCCCGGGCCCGCCTGGGTC
The DNA here is from genome assembly GCA_041484965.1 of Methylomirabilia bacterium. Taxonomy (GTDB): domain Bacteria; phylum Methylomirabilota; class Methylomirabilia; order Rokubacteriales; family CSP1-6; genus JBGPIS01. The sequence goes on along the minus strand of JBGPIS010000144.1, from coordinate 607 downwards.
CGGCTGGCGCAGGACGAGGCCTTCGATTGGATCTGGAGCCGCACCGCCGCCGCGCTCCAGGAGCGCGAGCAGGTGGTCCGCGCCTTCGTCGACTCGATCCGGGGCCTCTTCCCGCCCGAGGAGACGGTGCTGATCACCGAGCAGGGCAACCGCCGCTCGTACCCGTGGTTCCGTCACGCGATGTTCTACCTGCCCGAGTACGCGACCTACGAGCTGCAGATCGACGGGCCGGCCCGCGGATACCTGGCGTCGCGGCTCTCCTCGTCCATGATCCGGTTCCCCGAGGCCGCGATCCGGCTGCCCGCGTCGGTGACGCGCCTCGTGTGGTTCGTCGATCACTGGAGTCCGACGTCCGTCCGCCCGCCGGGCCTCGTGGAGATCGAGATCCCCTACGGCCGCTTCCTCTATGTACTCCCGCTCGGGAGACGGGCCGTCGCGTACGAGGACTACACCTTCGTGCGCGAGCCGCCCTCCCGCCGTGCCCTCCGCAAGGAGAGATGACCTCCTCGTAGTCCTGGCCGCGCTCGCCGCCGACACGGGGTTGCTCCAGCCGGTCTACCGCGTCCGGCTCGAGCGGAACGAGGTGGCCGGCGCGGCCGAAATGGTC
>JBGPIS010000143.1:0-6709 GCA_041484965.1 Methylomirabilia bacterium | reverse complement strand
TCGCGGGCCTGGCGGAGCGCCTCGGCGTACTGGCCGAGCGCCTGGTAGGAATGGCAGAGGTAGAACATGCCGGTGATCCGGAGCGCGAGATCGTCGCGCGCGGCCGCGGCCTCGAGGCACCGTTGCCCGTAGTCGAGCGCCTTGTCGTGCTCGCCCTTCGCCCAGTAGTACTGCACGAGAAACGCGTAGATCGTGTCGAGGCGATCGGTGAAGCCGTGACGGGTGGCGAGGTCCTCCGCCTCCTTGAAGAGCGCGAAGAGCCGATCGGGCTGGCCGCCCCGCCAGAGTGGTGCCCGCATCGCCAGCCGGGTCTCGACGCCGAAGAGGGCGGTCTCGCGCGACAGCGGCAGATGGCGGAGCGCGTCCAGCGCAGCCTCGTAGAACTCCACGGCCTTGTCGTCGACGCACAGCGCCGCCGCCCGCTCGGCGGCCAGGCGCGCGTAGTGGACGACCTTGTCCCAGACCTCGCCGCGCGTAAAGTGGTAGGCGAGCTCCTCGGCCCGCTCCTCGAGGCGCCCGGCGTAGACGTCCTCGACGGCCGCGCCGATCAATGCGTGGAGGCGGCGACGCTCGGCCAGCAGCAGCGACGCGTACGCGACATCCTGGGTGAGCGCGTGCTTGAAGACGTACTCGAGCTCGCCGAAGCCGACCTTCTCGTAGATCAGCTCGATCCGCTTCAGCTCGCCGAGACTCTGCTCGAGTTTGTCGTGTAGGTCGGATACGCGCCGCAGGAGAGCGAGCGCGAACTCGCGGCCGATCACGGACGCTGTTTGCACCGTGCGCTTCTGGGGCTCGGCGAGCCGGTCGAGGCGGGCCGCGATGACGTCCTGGACCGTGTCCGGCACGCTGATCGTCGAGACGGCCTCCGCGAGCACGAGCCGGCCGCCCTCGGCCCGCACCGCGCCCGTCTCCACGAGCGTGCGGCCGATCTCCTCCAGGAAGAACGGATTGCCCTCGGCCTTGCCGGCGATGGTAACGGCCAGCTCGCGCGGCAGCTCGGCGACACCGAGCGTCGCGCGCACGATGCGTACCGCGTCTTCCTCGTCCACGGGTTGGAGCCCGATCCGCCAGTAGTAGGTGCGGTCGCCGAACGGCTGCTGATAGACGGGACGGTACGTGACGATCAGCAGCACCGCCATGCCGGGGAGGCTCTCGGCCACCGACTTGAGGAAATCCTCCGAGGCGCTGTCGATCCAGTGCGCGTCCTCAACGACGAGAATGACCGGACGCCGGCGGCCGCCGGCCGCGGTCAGGCGCTGGATGGCCGCGACGATGCGCGCGCGGCGCTGCACGGGATCCATCGCAACGACGCTCGGATCTCCCGGGTTCACCGCGAGGAGATAACGCAAGAGGGCCTCGACGCTCGCGGCGTCCTCGCCGAGGAACGCGACGCGTTGGTGGATCTTCGCGACGATCTGCGCCTCGCCGTCCTGGTCCTCGATACCGAAGTTCCGCTTGAGCATCGCGACGATCGGCAGGAACGCGATCGACTGGCCGAAGGAGCTGCAGTCTCCCTCCACCCACGTCGCCGCGTCGCCGAGGCGCCGCCGGAACTCGAGGAGGAGCCGCGACTTGCCCATGCCCGGCTCGCCGACGACGAAGACCGCCTGGCCGCGCCCGCTCCGGGCCTGCGCCCACGCGCGCTCGAGCGTCGCGAGCGCGTCGTCGCGTCCCACGAACGGCGAGAGCCCCTGCGCCGCGCGCGCCTCGAGCCGCGTCACGCCCTCCTTCGGCCGCCCGAGCTCGTACGCGGCGACGGGCTGGCTCTTGCCCTTCACGGGGATCGCCCCGAGCGCGCGCGTCTCGAAGTACGGGGCGATCAGCCGCTCGGTCCCCTCGGCGAGGACGATCTGGCCGGGCTGGGCGAGCTGCTGCATGCGCGCGGCGGTATTCGTCGTGTCGCCGACCGCCGTGTAGTCCATGCGCAGGTTGTCGCCGATGGCCCCGACGACGACGAGCCCGGTGTTGAGCCCCATGCGGACGCGGAACTCGATCCGGCGGGTCGCGGCGAGCTCGTCGCGGTAGGCCGCGAGCGCCTGCTGCATCGCGAGGGCGGCGTGCGCCGCGCGCACCGCGTGGTCCTCGTGGGCGAGGGGCGCGCCGAAGAGGGCCATGAGCCCGTCGCCCAGAAACTGGTTGACCGTGCCCTCGTAGCGGTGGACCTCGGCGAGCATCAGCTCGAAGGCGCGGTTGATGAGCGCGTGGACGTCCTCGGGATCGAGCGCTTCCGAGAGCGACGTGAAGCCGGAGACGTCGGCGAACAGCACGGTCACCTGCTTGCGCTCGCCCGAGAGCGCCGCCCGGTCCTGCAGGATGCGCTCCGCCAGGTGCGCCGGCGTGTACGCCTGGGGTGACTCGAAGCTCGCCGGCTCCGTGGGCGTGGCCTGGGGTCCGGGGTGCAGGGCCGCCCCGCACGAGCCACAGAACTTCTTGCCGGCGGACACCGCGGCGCCGCAGGCCGGGCACGCGGCGTCGAGTCGAGCGCCGCATTCTTCGCAAAACTTCATGCCGGCGCGGTTGTCCGTCTGACAGGCGGGGCAGCGCATGGCCGGCATTTTACGCTTCCTGCGTCACCGCCGCGCCCTTGCTTCGCCGATGGGGTAGAATTCCGGGCCGTGAGAGCTCGGATCCTCGCCGTCGCCGTTCTGGGCCTGACGCTGAACGTCTGGGCGCGCCCGGCCGCCGCCCAGTACGGGAGCCTCGCGCTGACCGCTCCGGTGTCCGGCGTCGAGGTGTGGCTGGACGACCGGCAGGTCGGCGAGGCGAAGGCCGACGCGGTGCTCGTCGTGTCGAACGTTCCGGTTGGTACGCACCTCATCGTCGCGAAGAAGGGCTCGCGGACCTGGGAGCGCGCGGTGGAGGTCGCGGCCGACGACCGGACGAAGGTCGCGATCCAGATCGACCTGGCTGGCCCGCTCCCCTCGCTCAGGCTCTTGGCCGAGGTGGCCGCCCACGTGGACGCGAGCTACGTGACCCAGCCCGACTTCGCCCGGTTCAGGCTGGGCGCGCTCCGCGGGCTCGAGAAGGTCGTGCCGGAGGGTCTCTTCACGGTCGCGGCGAGCGACCAGGGCGCCGTGATCACCTACCGCGGGCCGCCGCCGGGCGGCAACACCCGCATCCTCTTCTCGCCCCAGACGACCCGCGAGGACACGCTTCGCGACCTCGGCTTCGTCGTGGGGCTCGCGCGCCAGCTGGCGCCGGCGGTCCAGCCCGCCAAGCTCGAGCAGGCGATGGCGCAGGACGCCGTCGGCATCCTCGATGGCCACTCCTCGTTCCTCGATCGGGACAGCTACAAGGAGATGCAGGTCGAGATCAGCGGCACCTTCGCCGGCGTCGGGATCGAGCTCACGCGGAAGGACGAGGCGCTGTCCGTGGTGGCGCCGATCGAGGGCACGCCGGCTCACCGCGCGGGGATCCAGGCCGGTGATCGTCTCGTCAGCGTCGACGGCGTGACGGCGATCGGCATGACGCTGCCCGACGCGGTCAAGCGCATCCGCGGCAAGGCGGGGACGAAGGTCACGCTCGGGATCGTGCGCGACGGCTGGCCGGCAGCACGGGAGCTCGACATCGTCCGCGAGCAGATCAGGGTGCAATCGGTGCAGAGCCGTGGGCTCGAGCCGGGCATCGGCTACGTCAGGATCCGCACCTTCCAGGAGAAGACCGTCGACGACCTGGAGGCCGCTCTCGCCGCCTGGAAAGACGGCGCGCTGGCGGGGCTCGTGCTGGACCTTCGGAGCAACCCGGGCGGGCTGCTCACCGCCGCGGTCGGCGTCGCCGAGAAGTTCCTCGATCCGACGCGGCTCATCGTCTACACCCAGGGCCGGGTCAAGAACCAGAACGCGCGCTTCAACGCGACGGGGAAGACGCTCCACACCGGGTTCCCGGTCGTGGTGCTGGTGGACTCCGGCAGCGCCTCGGCGTCCGAGATCGTCGCCGGCGCGCTTCAGGACTGGAACGTGGCCGTCCTGGTGGGCACCAAGACGTTCGGGAAGGGATCGGTGCAGACGATCATCCCGCTCTCCGACGGTTCGGCCCTGCGGCTCACCACCGCCCGCTACTTCACGCCGAAGGGCCGCTCGATCGACGGCACGGGGCTCGAGCCCGAGACCGTCGTGACGCCGGGCGATCCGGCGACCCAGGGCCAGGCGGCCGACCCGCAGCTCCAGCGCGCCCTGGCGGAGCTTCGGACGCGGATCCTCTCGAAGACGGGGCGCTGACGCGCGAGGAGGCTCAGCCCATGAACTACCGGCCGGTCGAGGGATGGGGGCGCCTGCCCGAGGGATGGTCGTACGTCGAGGCCACGAGCGTCGGCGTTGACCAGAAGGACAACGTCTACGTCTTCAACCGCGGGGCGCACCCCGTCATCGTGTTCGACCGCGAGGGCAACTTCCTCCGCTCGTGGGGCGACGGCGTCTTCCGCCGGCCGCACGGGATCACGGTCGGCCCCGACGGGACGCTCTGGCTCACCGACGACATGCACCACACGATCCGCCAGTTCACGCCCGAGGGGAAGCTGCTGCTCACGCTCGGCGACCCGGACAAGCCCTCGACGGAGCACGGCGGCAAGCCCTTCCACCGGCCGACTCACGTGGCGCTCTGTCCGAAGACGGGCGCGGTCTACGTCTCGGACGGCTACGGCAACTCGCGGGTGCACAAGTACGACCCGAACGGACGGCTCCTCTTCTCCTGGGGCGAGCCGGGCACCGATCCCGGCTGCTTCAACATCCCGCACAACATCGCGACCGACGCGGACGGCCTCGTCTACGTCGCCGACCGTGAGAACCACCGCGTGCAGATCTTCGACGGCACGGGGCAGTACCTCGGACAGATCAACAACCTGCATCGCCCGTGCGGGCTCTTCTGCGACCGGAGGAACGGCGGCATCCTCTACGTGGGTGAGCTGCCGACGCACCTGGCCGTGAACGCCCGGGTGCCGAACCTCGGAGCGCGCGTGAGCGTGGTCAGCCTCAAGGGCGATCTCGTCGGGCGAATCGGTGGCCGGTTCCCGGGCGAGAAGCCCGGAGAGTTCGTCGCGCCGCACGGCTGCGTCGTGGACTCGCGCGGCGATCTCTACGTCGCCGAGGTCACGTGGACCGCGACCGGCAGCAAGGAACATCCGCCGCGCGAGATCCGATCGCTCCAGAAATTCGCGCGCGCATGAGCATGGCCGACCGCCTCCTCGACGCGCTGGCGCGCTCGGCCGCGCGCCTCTACGGCGGCGAGGCCGTGTCGGAGCTCGAGCACGCGCTCCAGGCCGCGGATCTCGCGCGCGAAGCCGGGGCACACGAGGAGCTCCAGCTCGCGTGCCTGCTGCACGACGTGGGCCGCTACGCCGTGGACCAGGCGCTCGTCTCCGACACCACGGAGCCCGCGGCGCGGCCGGACGCTGCCGCCCCCCCGGCGGACACGCGAACGACGACGGTTCTCGAAGGGGGTGCCGCGCCCCGGCCGACGCCGCGGGGGCATCACGAAATGGGGGCGGAGCTGATCGCGCCGTGGGTGCCGGAGCGCGTCGCCTGGTGCGTGCGCATGCACGCCGACGCCAAGCGCTATCTCTGCGCGACGGAGCCCGATTACTTCGACCGGCTGTCGTCCGCGTCGCGCCACACGCTGCGCCTCCAGGGCGGCGTCATGTCGCCCGGCGAGGTCGCCCGGCTCGCCGGCCACCCGTGGCTCGAGGATGCGCTCGCGCTCCGCCGCTGGGACGATCGGGCGAAGGTCGTCGGCAAGCCGACGCGGTCCCTCGCGGCATGGGTGCCGCTGCTGCGGCGCTACTTCGACCGGAGTGGGGCGAGCGGAGAAGCCACGTGGCGCTGCTGAGCGATGCGGCCGTGGCCGCCGAGCTCGCGCGGACTCCCGGGTGGAGCCCCCGCGGCAAGGCGATCGAGAAGACCTACCGGTTCCCCGGCTTCAAGGACGCGATGTTTTTCGTCAACGGCGTGGCGGCGCATGCCGAACGTGCCGGCCACCATCCGGACGTCGCGATCCACTACAACGTCGTCACGCTCTCGATCTGGACCCACTCGGCCGGCGGGCTCACCGAGAAGGACTTCGCGCTCGCGCACGCGATCGACGCCTACTGCCAGCCGATGACCTCGTAGCCGCGCTCCCTGAGGCAGCGATCGACATAGCGCGTGTAGACCGGGCTCGGCGCCGTCTGCTTTGCCGCGCCGTGGACGGCGCCTGCCGTGGCGCCCGTCGCCGCGCCCACGGCCGCGCCGACGCCCGCGCCCCGGCCGCTCACCGCGCCGCCGACCGCGCCGACGGCCGCGCCGGCGGCGCCGCCGACCGCTGCGCCCTTGGTGATGTCCTTCCCGGCGGTGCTCGTCACCCACTCGTCGGCGAGCTTGCGGCACTCCTCGATGTCGCGCTCGGCCTGCTCCTTGCCGACCTGGCCGAGCTTGGCGTTCGGGTACAGCACTGGGGATTGGGCGCTCGCGCACCCGCCGGCCAGCAGGAGCGCGGCGACAGCGGCCGTCAGCGACTGGCGTGTCCGCATCGGTCCTCCTCCGCGCTTCCTGCCGGAGCGCGCCTGATCGTGAGCCGCGCGCCGGCGCCGGTACAGCGGTGGCCGCGCCGTCGGGCGGGGCTGCGATGGTACACTCCCGCGCGATGATTGCGTCCGCGCCGCTGCTCGACGTCTTTCGCGCCCGCTTCGCCGGGCTCGAAGAGCTGCGGTTCACGCTCCGGCCCGACGACACCTACTCCC
>JBGPIS010000142.1:0-6712 GCA_041484965.1 Methylomirabilia bacterium | reverse complement strand
CGTGCTCTGGGTTCCGCTCGCGTTCGTCGGCGGCATGCTCGTCTACCGGCTGCTCCTGCGCAAGATCATCCCAGGCGGCGAGCTGAACACGCTCCTCTATACGGCCGGCCTGTCGCTCCTCATCGCCAACCTCGCGCTCTTCGCCTGGTCCGGCGACTACCGGACGATCAAGCTCGCGTACGCGGTGCTGCCGATGCGGCCGTTCGGGATCGCCGTGCCGAACCCGCTGGCGATCGCCTTCGGGCTCGCGATCCTCATCACGCTCGCGCTCTGGCTGTTCCTCTGGCGGACCGACACGGGGCGCGCGATCCGGGCGGCGAGCCAGAACGTCGAGGCCGCGGCGCTCATGGGCGTGGACGTCGAGCGGATCTCCATGGTCACGTTCGGCCTGGGCACCGCGCTCGCGGCGGCGGCCGGCGCGCTGCTGGCGCCGTCGCTCTACCTCTACCCCGCGGTGGGCGAGATCCTCATCTCGAAGTGCTTCGTCATCGTCGTGCTGGGAGGGCTCGGATCGGCCGTCGGCGCCATCGCGGGCGGCGTGCTCCTTGGCGTGGTCGAGTCGCTCGGCGCCGTGTACGTCTCGGTCGCCTACAAGGACACGATCGGCTTCGTGATCTTCCTGCTCGTGCTGCTGTTCCGGCCCTCGGGGCTCTTCGGAGTCGGCAAGTCGTGACGCGCGCCGCCGCGGCGCTCGCGGTCCTCGTGCTCCTCGCGCTGCCCTGGCTCGTGCCGAACCAGTTCTTCCTGCACCTCTGCGTGACCGTGCTCATGTGGACGCTGCTCGGTGCGGCCTGGAACCTCCTCGGCGGCTTCGCGGGACAGGTCTCGTTCGGCCACGCGGCGTTCTTCGGCGTGGGCGCCTACATCACGATGCTCCTCTATCTCCAGCTCGGCGTGGCCCCCTGGTACGGCATGCTCGTCGGGGGATTGGGCGGCGCGCTCGTTTCGCTCCCCATCGGGCTCATCTGCTTCCGCCTGCGAGGGCCGTACTTCTCGCTCTCGACGCTCGCGGTGGCGGAGATCGTGCGGCTGATCGTGCTCAACTGGGAGCAGGTCACCAACGGGCCGGTGGGGCTCCTGATCACGACCCTGCCGCGCGTCGGCGTCGGCCCGCGCGCCGTGGATTGGGAGAGCAAGACGCCCTTCTTCTACATCGTCGCCGTCCTTGCCCTGGCGGCGATGCTCGCCACCTACGGCCTCTCGCGCTCGCGGCTCGGCGCGTATCTCCTCGCGATCCGGGAGGACGAGGACGCGGCGGAGGCCGTCGGGATCGACACCGTGCGGACCAAGGTCCTCACCCTGGCGCTCTCCTCATTCTTCACCGGGCTCGCCGGCGGGTTCTACGGGCTCTACTTCCGCTACGTGGATCCCGACGCGGTGTTCCCGATCACGCTCTCCGTCGAGATGGTGTTCATCGCCGTCGTGGGCGGCCTCGCGACGGTGGTCGGGCCCGTGATCGGCGCGATCTTCCTGGTGACGACGGCCGAGCTCTTCAGGGAGCGGTTCCAGGCGGGTCACCTGATCTTCTACGGCCTCTTCATGATGGTGGCGATCCGCTACCTTCCGGAAGGCATCTGGGGCGGCGCGCGCCGGCTCATCTCCCATGGCCCTGCTCGAAGTCGCTGAGTTGACGAAGGACTTCGGCGGCCTGCGGGCCGTGTCGAAGCTCTCCTTCGTGGTGGAGCCCGGTGAGATCCTCGGGCTCATCGGCCCGAACGGCGCGGGCAAGACCACCGTCTTCAACCTGATCACCGGGTTTCATCGCGCGACCGGGGGACGCGTCATCCTCGACGGCGCCAGCGTGCTCGGGCTCAAGCCTCACGCGGTGACCCGGCGGGGGATCGCGCGGACCTTCCAGTTCGTCAAGCCCTTCCCGAAGCTCTCCGTCCGCGAGAACGTCACCCTCGCCGCGTTCATGCGCCTGCCGGCGCGTCGCAACGCTGAGGCCGAGGCTGAGCGCCTGCTCGCGCGCGTCGGTCTCGCGGCGAAGCTCGACGGCCCGGCGTCGGACCTCACGCTCGCCGAGCAGAAGCGGCTCGAGATGGCGCGGGCCCTGGCCACGCGGCCGAGGCTCCTCCTGCTCGACGAGCCGATGGGCGGCCTGAACCCCAGGGAGGTGGACGAGGCGTCGCGGCTCGTCCGCGAGATCCGCGACGGCGGCGTGACGGTCGTCCTGGTCGAGCATGTCATGAAGGCCATCATGCGCATCTCCGACCGCGTGGTCGTGATCCACCACGGCGAGAAGATCGGCGACGGCCCGCCGGACCGGATCGCCCGCGACCCCGGCGTCGTCGCCGCGTACCTCGGCCGGCGGGAATCCTGAGATGCCGTCGCCGCTCCTGCGCGTCGACAAGCTCGCGGTCGCATATGGGAAGATCCAGGCGCTGTGGGATGTCACCTTCGATGTCAACGAGGGCGAGATCGTCGCCCTCGTCGGCGCGAACGGGGCGGGGAAGACGACAACGCTGAAGACCTTCTCGGGTCTCCTCCGGCCTCAGGCCGGCGCCGTCAACTTCGCCGGCGAACGGCTCGACGGCAGCTCGCCCGCGAAGATCGTCGAGCGCGGCGTGGTCCACGTGCCGGAGGGGCGGAAGCTCTTCCCCGAGATGAGCGTGCTCGACAACCTCTTGATGGGCGGATACAACGGCACGGCGCGTGGCGCGCGCCGCGAGACGCTCGAGCGCGTCTTCGCCGTCTTCCCCAAGCTTCGTGAGCGGAGGGCGCAGCTCGCGGGGACGCTGTCGGGCGGCGAGCAGCAGATGGTCGCGATTGGTCGCGGCCTGATGGCGCGGCCGCGGCTCCTCATGCTGGACGAGCCGTCCCTGGGCCTGGCGCCGATCACGGTGGAGGAGATGTTCGGCGTCATCCGCCAGATCAACCGGGATGGCGTCACGATCCTCCTCGTCGAGCAGAACACCGAGCTCGCGCTGGCCCTCGCCCACCGGGGCTTCGTGCTCGAGTCCGGCCGGGTGGCGCTCGCCGGCACCGGCGCCGAGCTTCTGGCCAACGAGCGCGTGCGCGAAGCCTACCTCGGCCTCTGACGCGCCGCGCCTAGTCCTCGAGGATCTGGCGGATCAGCTCGGGATAGCCGCGGTCCTCCGCCGGGTCGTAGCCCGCCCGCGCGTAACGGTTCAAAATGAATTGCGCAGCGGCGGACAGCCAGCCGAGCCCCTTTTCTCCCGCAGAGTGCTGGGCGTCCTCGAGGAGGAGCGACACCTGCATGATCCTCGCGATGCGCGTCATCAGGCTCCGCATGTGAAGCGCGGCTGCATCGGGGTCGCCGCGGAGGACGCCGCTCAAACGCCCGCGCGCGTCGTCGAGCGCGGCGAGCGCCGCGTCGCGCGTGACGGCGAGCGCCGGCGGCTTGATGCCGAGGAGGATGTCCTGGGCCTTCGCGAGCAGGGCGTCGTGCATCTTCGCGCGGAGCGCGTCGCGGAGGAGCTGCGCCATGAGCGTGTTGTGCGGCCCCTCCCAGCTCTCCTGGACGGGCACCTCGCGGTAGAGCCGCGGCAGCGGGCTGAAGTCCTCGATCGTGCCGTTGCCGCCGAGGATCTCGATCGCGTGGTGCACCACGAGCCCCGCGTCGATCGAGCAGACGAACTTGTTGACGTTGACGGCCGTACGGTAGAGAGGATCGTCCTCGGGGCGGGCGCCTGCGAGTCCGAGCTGGTCCTCGAGCGCCGCGACGAAGAGCGTGAAGGCGAGGCCGGCCGTCCCGAGCGCCCGCATCTCGGCGAGCTGCTGGCGCACGGCGGGAAAGTCGATCAGCCGGCGGTCGAACGCCTCGCGCACGCGCGCGTAGTGGGACGCCTCTACCCAGGCCCGGCGCATCATCCCGCTCGAGCCGATGGCGACTTCGAGGCGGGAGGTGTTGATGATGACGCCCATCAGGAGCTTGAACCCCTCGTCCACGGCGCCGAGCGGATAGGCCAGCGCGTCCTCGAAGTCGAGCTCCGCGGTCGGCAGGGTGCGCGTGCCGAGCTTGTTCTTGAGCCGCCTGATCCTGACGCCATTCGGTCGGCCGTCGTCGAGGCGGCGCGGAACGACGAAGAGCGCGATGCCCGGCGTGCCGTCGGGCGCGTCCTCGGGGCGCGCGCTGACGGCGTAGAGATCGGCGGCGACGTTGGAGCAGAACCACTTCTCGCCGCTCACGCGCCAGACGCCCGGTTCGCCGGCGATGGGCCGCGCAACGCACGCGTTGGCTCCGACGTCGGAGCCGCCCTGGACTTCCGTGAGGAACTGGGCGCCGTGCCAGCGCCGGTCGTAGTCAGGATCGAGGAGACGTGGGAGCCAGGTCTTCCGCATCCAGTCGCTCCCGGCGCGCTGGATTGCCTTGATGAGCCCGGCGGTGCAAGCGACGGAACACAAGTGGGGGACCTCGCCGTTGAGGCCGAAGAGATAGGTCAGCGCCGCGTGGAGCGTCACGTTGCCGGGCTCGCCGAGCACCGCGAGGATGCCCGAGCGCCAGACGAGTTTGCCGACCTCGTGATGCGCGGGATGGACGACGATATCCTCCGTGCGCTCGCCGATCGCATTCCACGCTTCGACGCGCGGCAGATGCTCGGCCCGGTCGAGCACGAGTGCAGCGCGGTTGACGGGACCTGCCGAGTCAGCGCCGGCTTGGCGGAGCTGCGACTCCACCTGGGCGAGCCGGTCCCGGCCGAGGCGGCGGGCCAGCGCCATCCGGAGATAGTGGTCGTCGTCGTAGAAGTTCGCCGGCTTGACGGCTTCCCATCGCTGGAGGAGCGAGCGCCCCTGGTCGCGTCGGTTCATGGAGGGTCCTCCCCGTCGGCTCCTGCGTAGACACTACCGCGAGCGCGCTGCGCCCGCTATATGAGGCGTGGCTCAGCGAAGTCGCCGGATCAGCTCCTGGTCGGCCGGCGGAAAGCTGAACTCGCCGAGCCGCTCGGCCGCGACCCAGGCCATGGACTGGGACTCGCGCGGCTCGATCGTGCCCGCCTCGAGCGCGCAGCGGTAGAAGTGGAGCACGACCGTCCGGTCGGGGTACTCCCACGTGACGGTGGTGAACTTCAGGCCGACGGTGAAGGTCGCGGACAGCTCCTCGATCAGCTCACGCCGGAGCGCGTCCTGCGGCGACTCGCCCGCCTCACGCTTGCCGCCGGGGAACTCCCAGAGGCCTTCCAGGTGCGAGCCGCGGCGCCGCTGGGTGATCAGATAGCGCCCCGTGTCGTCCTGGATCAGGGCGGCGGCGACCTCGATGATCAGCGGCATGCGCGCGTCCCTACGGCGCCGCCCAGCCGATGTCCGGGTAGCTCGCGCAGAAGGACTTCATCGGGCACGGGGGGCACCGGGGCTTCCGCGGCGTGCACCACGTGGCGCCGAAATCCATGAGCGCCTGGTTGAAGTCGTAGGCGCGCCCGCGCGGCACGAGCGCCTCGGCGAGGTCCCAGAACGTCTTCTCCCCGCGCACGCGGCCCAAGCGCCGCGGGCCGAGGAACACGCGGCCCAGCACGCGGCGCACGTTGGTGTCGAGGACCGCGGCGTCCCGGCCGTAGGCGAACGAGAGAATCGCGCCCGCGGTGTAGCGCCCGACGCCCGGGAGCCGCCGGAGGTCCTCCGCGGTGTCGGGCAGGCGCCCGCCGTAGCGCGCGACCGCCTCGCGCGCGATCGCGTGCAGGCGCACGGGACGGACGTTGTAGCCGAGCGGGTACCAGAGCCGGCGCACGTCGTCGACCCGGGCGCGCGCGAGCCGCGCGAGCGTCGGATAGCGCCGGAGGAACTGGCGGTACTTGGGGATGACGCGGTCCACCTGAGTCTGCTGGAGCATGATCTCGGACACGAGCACGCGATACGGCGCCCGCGTGTGGCGCCACGGAAGATCGCGCCCGTGCGTCGCGTACCACCCGAGGAGCCGCCGCTGGAAGCGGCGGACGAGCGGCGCGGCCGGCGATTTCACGGCGCGCAGTGTAGCACGGGCGTTCGTGCCCCCGCGGGCGCCTGGGCTAGAATTGCAGCATGGCCACACGGCTCGCCACGGCGATCGCGCTCCTCTTGGCCGCCACGGGCGTCGCGCGGTCGGAGACGCTCCGCGAGGCCCTGAAAGCGCGCGGGCTCAGGCCACCCGCCGGCGCCGTGCCGGGCCTCGATCAGACGGTCCAGCCGCTCCAGATGCTCGACGACGACCTCGGACTGCTCGTCGTCTACACGGTCGGCGGGCGCGAGGCGGCGCGCCTCCACGCGACACGCTTCGAGCGCGCGTCGCGGTCGTGGAAGACGGCGCCGCTCGGGTGGAGCAAGAGCGCCCTCCCGATGGAGTTTTGCCTGGGAGGCCTGGCCGTCGAGCGGTTCGCCGCCGGCTTTCTCGCCATGGCCCACATCAACCCCTCGGCGGAATGCACGATCGTGCTCGGGGATGATCTCTCCGTCCGCGCCGTCCTCGCCGGCTGGCCGGTCGTGAAGCTTGCCGACGGGCGGATCGTCTACCAGCGAAACCAGGTCCACTTCGCGCCGGTCCATCCGGTGGCGCTCGCGCTCTTGGACCCGCACGGGCCGGCGGAGGTCACGCTCTACCCGCGCAAGCCCTACCAGCCGGTCCGCACCGCGCACATCGCCCGGATGCGCGCGGCGTATACCGAGGCCTGGTGCAACGTCCACAATCACCCTTGCGACCCCGACGTGTTCGACGAGAATGTCCACGGCGCAATCGTGGCCGACGCGCGCGGCGACGCGCTCGCGTTTGTCATGGCGTGGG
>JBGPIS010000141.1:0-6726 GCA_041484965.1 Methylomirabilia bacterium | reverse complement strand
TCGAACTCGACGAGCGCCTTCTGGAGCTGCTTGCGGTACGCGCCGATGACGTCGAGGACGAGCGCGTCGTCCACCGTCCCCGCGAAGCCCTTCGCGGTGCGCCGCTCCTGGAGCCTCGACTTGAGCATGCGCAGCACGTCGACAGCGCGCTGGTCCTTCGCCTTGATCGCCTGCGTGAGCTTCTCGTTGAGCTGCTGCTCGAGCGCCATGGCCCCTCCCCGGGACCCCATGGTACCGCCAATCGTGTCCACGACGTCCTTGATGTCCCCCAGGCCGACGTGCCACGATCCGGAACGTGAACCTCGGCAGGCTGCTTCCGCGCCACGCACGCTACCGTCCGGATCATCTCGCGCTCGTTTTCGAGGAGCACCGCCTGACGTTCCGGCAATTCAACGCGCGCGTGAACCGCCTGGCCAACGCGCTCCTCGCCGCCGGGCTCGCCAAGGGCGACAAGGTCGCGACGGTGCTCCCGAACTGCCTCGAGCTGCTCGACGTGTACTGGGCCTGCGCCAAGACGGGCATCGTCGCGGTCCCGATGAGCCCGCTGCTGCAGGAGTCCGGCCTGGTGGCGCTGCTCGACAACTCCGACTCGCGGCTGGTCGTCTCGAACCTCGCGTTCGCCGACACGCTCGAGCGCGTGCGCGGCCAGCTCGCCGCGATCGCGGCCGGCCGCTGGGTGCTCACGGACGGCGCGCGGCCGGGCTTCACGCGCTACGCCGAGCTCGTGGGGCGCGCTTCGGAGAGCGAGCCACCCGACGCGGGCCTGACCGGCGCCGACCCGTACAACATCATCTACTCGAGCGGCACCACCGGCGAGCCCAAGGGCATCGTCCACACGCACACCGTCCGCGCGGGCTACTGCACCCTGTTCGCCTCGGCGTTCCGCATGACGCCCGAGAGCGTCTGCCTGCACGCGGGGTCCATCGTGTTCAACGGCGCGTTCCTCGACATGATGCCGTGGATGTACCTCGGCGGCACGTACATCCTGCACCCGGCGTTCGACGCCGCGCGGGTCATCGCGGAGGTCGAGCGCTCGAAGGTGACGCACATGGTGATGGTGCCCTCGCAGATCATCGCGCTCCTCGCGAGCCCCGCGTTCGCGCCGAAGAGGCTCGCGTCGCTCGAGATGATCCAGTCGGTCGGTGCCCCGCTGCATCTCGAGCACAAGAACCGGCTGAACGCGGCGCTGCCCGGGCGCTTCTACGAGCTCTACGGGCTGACCGAGGGCTTCATGACGGTACTCGACCGGGACGACGCCGTGCGGAAGGCGGGGTCGGTGGGCGCGCCGATCGGGTTCTACGAGATGCGCATCCTCGACGACGACGGGCGCGACGTGCCGACGGGCCAGGTGGGCGAGATCTGCGGGCGCGGGCCGCTCATGATGGCGGGCTACTACAAGCGCCCCGATCTCACGGCGAAGGCGATCGTGGACGGCTGGCTCCATTCGGGCGATCTCGGCTACGCGGACGAGGACGGGTTCCTCTACCTCGTGGATCGCAAGAAGGACATGATCATCTCGGGCGGCGTGAACGTCTATCCGCGGGACATCGAGGAGGTCGTCGTGCAGCATCCGGCGGTCAGGGAAGCGGCGGTGTTCGGCGTGCCCGACGCGCGCTGGGGCGAGACGCCCGTGGCGGCCGTCGTGCTCGAGCATCACGGCGCGGTCGCCGCGGGCGAGCTCGTGGCGTGGATCAACGCGCGCGTCGGCGCCAAGTTCCAGCGGGTCAGCGACGTGATGCTGGTGGACGATCTCCCGCGCAACGTCGCCGGCAAGACGCTGAAGCGCGTCCTGCAGGACTCGTACAAGAGGAGCTGAGGTGCGCGACGTCGTCCCCGCTCAGCGTCGTGACGCGGCGAGCGCGTCGCGCATCCGGTCGAGGCCCTGGACCAGGATCGAGCGCGGGCAGCCGAAGTTGAGCCGCACGAAGCCGGCGCCGCCCCGGCCGAACGTGGTGCCGTCGTTCAGCGCGACGCGCGCCTTCTCGAGGAAAAACGCGAACGGATCGCCGCCGGGGATCGCCGCCGGGCGGCAGTCGAGCCACGCGAGGTAGGTCGCCTCCGGCGGCGCCGCGACGACGCCGGGGAGGTGCTTCGCCACGTAGTCCACGACGAAAGTCCGGTTGGCCTCGAGGTAGCGCAGCAGCGCCTCGAGCCACGGCGCGCCGTCCTTGTAGGCGGCGAGCGCCGCGACGTAGCCCAGGATGCTCACGGTGTAGACCATGTCCACGCGCGCCGCGATGAACTTCTCGCGTAGCTCGGCATTCGGGATCACGGCGAGCCCGCACTTGAGGCCGGCGAGGTTCCACGTCTTGCTCGGCGCCATGAGCGTGATCGTCCGCGCGGCGATCTCGGGCGCGAGCGAGGCGATCGGAATATGGTGGTGGCCCGAGAACACGAGGTCGCCGTGGACCTCGTCGGCGATGATCGCGAGGCCGCGCGTGAGGCAGAGCTCCGCCATGCGCTGGAGCTCGTCGTGACGCCAGACGCGGCCGACCGGGTTGTGCGGGTTGCAGAGCATGAACACGCGCGTCCGGGGGGTGATGGCCCGCGCGAGGGCGTCCCAGTCCACCTCGTAGCGCCCGTCGGCGGACCGTACCAGGTCCGCGGCGTCCATCGTGATCCCGACGTTGCCCGGCACGCGCAGGAGCGGCGGGTAGAGCGGGACCTTCAGGAGGACGCCGTCCCCGGGCGCGCTGAGCGTGCGCGCGGCCACGTTGAACCCCGGGATGACGCCGGGGACGAGCACGACCGCCTCGGGAGAGACGCGCCAGCGGTAGAGCTTGGCGAGCCGGTCGGCAAAGACCTCGTGGAGCTCCGCCGGCTCGATGCCGTACCCGTAGCCGTAGACGCCGTGCTCGACGCGCTCCCGGAGGGCGCGGATCACCGGCTCGGGCGACCGGAAGTCCATGTCCGCCACCCAGAGCGGGACGACGTCGGGGCCGTACTTCCGCCACTTGTTGCTGTCGGTGCGCCGCCGCTCGATCACCCGGTCGAAGTCGTAGGTCATGGCGGTTCACGTTATCATGCTCGGGCAGGAGGGAGGACCCATGGCGGCGCGAATCGGGATCATCGGCGCGGGGGCGATCGGCAGCGTGGTGGGCGGCATGCTCACGAAGGCCGGGCACGACGTGACGCTCATCGACCAGTGGCCGGAGCACGTGGAGGCGATGAAGGCGCGCGGCCTGCGCCTGTCCGGCACGTGCGGCGACCACGTCATCCGGGTGAAGGCGCTCCACATCCACGAGGCGCAGCGGATCGACGTGCCGCTCGACGCGGCGTTCGTCGCGGTGAAGTCGTACGACACCGAGTGGGCGACGGCGCTCGCCGTCCGCTATCTCAAGGAGCCGGCCGGCGTCGTCGTGGACTTCCAGAACGGGATCAACGACGAGCGCGTGGCGGCGGTCGCCGGGCGGCACCGGACGCTCGGCTGTGTGATCACGATCGGCGCCGGCATGTACGAGCCCGGCCACGCGATGCGGACCGACACGGGCACGCTCGGGTTCACGCTCGGCGAGCTCGACGGCACGGACACGCCGCGGGTGCGGGAGCTGGCGCGGCTCATGAGCGACGTCGCCGCGGCGAAGGTCACCACGAATCTCTTCGGCGAGCGCTGGTCGAAGCTCGCGGTGAACTGCATGGCGAACCCGCTCGCGGGCCTCTCGGGCCTCGGCTCGGCGGAGGTCAGGAACGAGCCCGTGCCGCGGCGGATCGCGATCCAGATCGCGGCGGAGGTCGTCCGCGTGGGGCGCGCGTGCGGGCACGAGATCGAGCCGATCTACGGCATCGTCGCGCAGCGCTTCGTGGACGCCGCGGAGGGGCGCGGCCTCGCCGAGGTCGAGGCGGACATGGCCGCGGGGGCGAGGCACCTCACGGGGGGAAGGCCGTCGCTCCTGCAGGACGTCATGCGCGGGCGCCGGACCGAGATCGACTATCTGAACGGGTATGTCGCCGCTCAGGGCCGGCGCACCGGCGTGAAGACGCCCGTCAACGACGCGGTCGTGGAGCTCTACCACCGGTATCCCGTCGGCACGCTCAAGCCCGACCCGAAGAACCTCGAGCCGCTCGCGCGGATGCTCGCGCGCTCGTGATCCGGCTGGCCCCGCACCACGCCGAGCACCCTGGCACGACGACAATCACGTGGACCAGCTTCGGCGCGCGCTCGAGGGGCGCGCTCATTCGAGAGGAGAGCTGAGATGGCACGGATGACCGGCGGCGAGGCGCTCGTGAAGCAGCTCTATCGCGAAGGGACGCGCGTGGTGTTCGGCCTGCCCGGCGTCCAGCTCTACGGCGTGCTGGCGGCGCTCCGCGACGAGCCCGGCATCCGCTTCATCCAGACGCGGCACGAGCAGGCGACGAGCTACATGGCCGACGGCTACGCCCGCGCGGGCGCGACGTTCGGCACCGCGCTCGTCGTGCCGGGGCCCGGCCTCCTGAACGCCTCCGCCGGCCTCAGCACCGCGTATGCGGCGTCCTCGCCCGTGCTGATGATCGCCGGCCAGGTCCCGAAGCATCAGATCGGCAAGAACATCGGCGTCCTGCACGAGGTCAACGATCAGCTCGACGCGATCGCGCCGGTCACGAAGTGGCGCAGGCGCGTGCTCGAGGTCGCCGACGTCGCGCGCGCCGCGCACGAGGCGGTCGAGCAGCTCAGGACCGGCCGGCCGCGTCCGGTCGAGCTCGAGATGCCGCCCGAGACGATGGAGGACGAGGGCGAGGTCGAGCTGCTCGAGCCGAGTCGCGCAGTCCGTCCGGCGGCGCCGAAGCCGGACATCGACCGCGCCGCCGAGATGCTGCTCGCGGCTTCGCGGCCCGTCATCTACGCGGGCGGTGGCGTCCACCTCTCGGGCTGCCACGACGTGCTCGCCGCCGTGGCCGACTACCTCCAGGCGGGTGTGATCCAGTCGGCCGAGGGCAAGGGCGCGGTCAGCGACGGGGGCGATCTCTCGCTGGGCGCCGCCATCTGGTCGCAGAGCGTGCTGAAGAAGTACCTCGAATCGGCGGACGTGGTCCTCGTCGTCGGGAGCCGCCTCGCGCTGGCGGCGCCGAAGCCCGAGCAGCAGCTGATCCAGCTCGACATGGACCCCGAGGAGGTCGGGCGGAACCACAAGAAGACCGTCGGCCTCGTCGGCGACGCGCGCGCGACGCTCGCCGAGCTCCTCGAGCGCCTGCGGGCGAGCGCGCCCCCCCGAAGCTCGCGCAAGGCCGAGCGCGAGGCGCTCCGAGCCGAGATCGCCGCGAGCATGACCCAGGAACCGAACACGTCGATTCTCAAGTCGCTGCGCGCGGGGACGCCCGAAGACGCCGTCGTCATCGCGGGCATGACCCAGATGGGCTACTACACGCGCCCGTTCTGGCCCGTGTACCAGCCGCGGACCTATCTCACGTCGTCCTACTCCGGGAACCTCGGCTACGAGTACCCGACGGCGCTCGGCGCCAAGGTCGCGTGCCCGAAGCGGCCCGTCGTCGCGATCTGCGGCGACGGCGGCTTCCTCTACAACGCGCAGGAGCTCGCGACGGCGGTGCAGCAGCGGATCAACGTCGTCGCGGTCGTCTTCAACGACAACGCGTACGGCAACGTCGCGCGCGATCTCGACGAGGCGTGGGGCGGCAGCTTCGGGGCCGAGCTCCACAACCCGGACTTCATGAAGCTCGCCGACGCGTACGGGCTCGCCGGCCTGCGGGCCAAGAGCCCGACCGAGGTGGGCGCGCTCGTGCGCGACGCGATCCAGTGGGACCGTCCGGCGCTGATCGAGGTGCCCGTCGGCCGCATGAGCCGGCCGGTGTTCTTCGCGCCGCGCCGGGCGCCGACCAAGTACCAGCGCTGAGCGGGACGCGCCTAGCGCTGCTGCTGGACGCTCCGGTGATACTGCCGGTGACAGTGAGGACAGCGGAACCACCCGCGGAGCGCGCGGCGCACGATGCGGCCGCAGTGCGGGCAACGCTGGAAGATGCGGTGCAGGTAGGCCATCGCGAGCGCGACCACGACGCCCGCGGCGATCAGCAGGAAAAGCTGGACGGTCGGTCCCACGCTCGCGCCCCCTTGCGCCTGAGCGTCGCGATCCCGCCCGGGCTCCTCTGCCGGAGCTCCCCGGGACGGAGCTCGCGAGGGGGCCCGGGGGTGGCCGCCATGACGCCGGGTGATGGTATCACGGGCGCCCCGGGGCATAATGGAGACGTTCATGCTGCTCGCGACGCCTGAGTCCGACCGCCACAGCCACAATCCGCTCGTTCGCTATTTCAAGCTCCTCGGCCCCGGGCTCGTCACGGGCGCGTCGGACGACGATCCCAGCGGGATCACGACCTACTCGGTCGCCGGCGCCTCGGTCGGCTACGGAATGCTCTGGACCGCCATCGTGACGTTCCCGCTGATGGCCGCCGTCCAGCTCATCTGCGCGCGCATCGGCCTCGTCACCGGGCGGGGCCTCGCCGGCGCCGTGCGCCACCACTATCCGCGCCCCTTCCTCTACGCCGCGTGCCTGATTCTCCTCGCCGCCAACGTCTTCAACATCGCCGCCGACCTCGCCGGCATGGCCGAGTCGGCGACGATGCTCACGGGCGTCCCGGCGCTCGTCTGGGTGCTGCTCTTCGGCGTCGCGATCCTCGTCGTCACCGTGTACGCGAGCTACGCGACCCTCGCCAAGTGGCTCAAGTGGCTGACGGGCGTGCTCTTCGCTTACGTCGCGGCGGCGCTTCTCTCCCAGCCCGACTGGGGGGCCGCGCTCGTGG
>JBGPIS010000140.1:0-6740 GCA_041484965.1 Methylomirabilia bacterium | reverse complement strand
GGGCTCAGGACGGGCGACGTCGTGACGCGCGTGGACGGGAGCCGGGTCTCCTACTGGGAGGACCTCGACCGGGCCGTCGCCGGCTCGCAGGGCCGGGCGCTCGCGCTCACCGTGCAGCGCGGCCCGGCCGAGCAGACGCTCACCGTGACGCCGCAGAGGACGACGGTACGCGACCCGATCTTCCACGACGCGAAGGAAGCCTGGGAGCTCGGCGCGGGGCCGCAGCTCACGCCGCAGATCGGCGCGGTCAACCCCGGGTCGCCCGCGGAGAAGGCGGGCCTGCGCGGGGGCGACCTCGTCGTCGCGGTGGCGGGCCAGCCGGTGTTCACGCCCGACGATCTCATGCAGGCGATCCAGAAGCGGGGCGGCCAGACGTTCGACCTGACCGTCGAGCGCGAGGGCCGGCCGGAGCGGGTCGCCGTGACGGCCACGGTCGTGAAGGAGAAGGGGCCGACGGGCCAGGACACCGAGATCGGCCGGATCGGCGTCGGCATCGTCACCCGCGTCGTGCGCTACGAAGCCTATAACCCCGTCGTCGCCCTCGGGTACGGCTGGGTCAAGACGTGGGAAATGACCGTCCTCACGGCCAAGGGGCTCTGGAAGGTCGTCTCGCGGCAGATCGACTCGTCGAATATCGGCGGCCCGATCCAGATCGCGGCGGAGGCCGGACGTCAGGCCAAGGAGGGCGCCGCGTCGCTCGCGCTGTTCACCGCCATCATCAGCGTGAATCTGGCGCTGCTGAACCTCCTGCCCGTGCCGATGCTGGACGGCGGACACCTCTTCTTCTTCGTCATCGAGGCGATCCTCGGGCACCCGCTCTCGCTCAAGAGGCGCGAGGCCGCCCAGCAGTTCGGGTTCGTTTTGCTGATGCTCCTGATGGTGTACGCGCTCTACAATGACCTCGTGCGGATCGACGCGTTCAAAATCTTCCGATAGGACGGTCCCATGATCACTCGGCGGAAGGCGCGGCAGATGCAGCTCGGCCAGGTGAGGGTCGGCGGCGGCGCGCCGATCACCGTGCAGTCCATGACCAAGACCGACACGCGCGACGTCCAGGCGACGCTCCTCGAGATCTGGGCGCTCGAGGTGGCCGGCTGCGACATCGTCCGCTGCGCCGTGCCCGTCCGGGAAGCCGCCGAGAAGTTGGGTGAGATCAAACGACAGATCCGCATCCCGCTCGTGGCCGACATCCACTTCAACTACAGGCTCGCGCTGATCGCGCTCGAGCAGGGCGTCGACGGTCTCCGCCTCAACCCCGGCAACATCGGGGGCAGGGCCTTCGTGCAGGAGGTCGTCAACGCGGCGAAGGACAGGAAGATCCCGATCCGCATCGGCGTGAACGCGGGCTCGCTCGAAAAGGACCTCCTGGCGCGAGACGGCGGGCCGACGCCCGAAGGAATGGTGGAATCGGCGCTCCGGCACATCCGCATCCTCGAGGATTGCAATTACCAGGAGATGAAGGTCTCGCTGAAGGCGTCCGATCCGCTGATGATGATCGAGGCGTATCGGATGCTCGCCGACCAGGTCGAGTACCCGTTCCACCTCGGCGTGACCGAGGCCGGCACGCCCGGCGTCGGCACGATCAAGTCGTCGGTCGGGCTCGGCGCGCTGCTGTCCGAGGGCATCGGCGACACGATCCGGGTCTCGCTCTCCGCCGATCCGACCGAAGAAGTCCGGGTCGGGATCGACATCCTCAAAGCGCTCGGCCTCCGGAAGGGCGGCCTCACGTTCGTGTCGTGCCCCTCGTGCGGGCGCGCCGACGTGGACCTGGTCAAGCTCGCGAAGGAGGTCGAGGACGAGTTCCGGGGGCTCAACGAGGAGATCCACATCGCCGTCATGGGGTGCGAGGTGAACGGACCCGGCGAGGCGCGCGCGGCCGACATCGGCGTCGCGGGCGGGCGCGGCATCGGGCTCATCTTCAAGGGCGGCGAGGTCATCCGCAAGGTGCCCGAGAAAGACATCGTGAAGGTGATGCGCGAGGAAGTGGACAAGTTCGTCGCCGAGCGCCGGGTGGCGAAGGCCGCGCCCGCCGACGACTGATGGGCCAGTACCGCACCCACGTCTTCGTCTGCACCGAGGGTGAGACCTGCCCGACGCAGGGCAACGTGGAGGCGTTCGTGAAGTACCTGCGCGGGGAAGCGGCCCGGGCCGGCCTCAAGGACGATGTCCGGATCAATAAGGCCGGCTGCTTCTCGCAGTGCGGCCATGGGCCGATGATGGTCGTGTACCCCGAGAACGTCTGGTACAGCGGCGTCCAGGAGGGCGACCTCCGGGACATCTTCGAGTCCCACATCGTCGGCGGCAAGCCCGTCGAGCGCCTCCGCTACGAGCCGGGCGTCAAAGGGGCGAACAAGAAGAAGGACGCGAAGTAACCGTGCGCCGGTCGAAGTCGCTCATCCCGACGCTACGGGAAGATCCCGCCGACGCGGAGGCCACGAGCCACCGCCTCATGCTCCGGGCCGGGCTCGTGCGCCAGCTGGCCGCGGGCATCTACGTCTACCTCCCGCTGGGCCAGCGTGTGCTCGACAAGATCAACGCGATCCTCCGCGAGGAGATGAACTCGATCGGGGGGCAGGAGATCACGATGCCGGTCGTCCACCCCGCCGAGATCTGGCAGCAGTCGGGGCGGTGGGAGGGCATCAACGAGATGTTCAAGCTCAAGGACCGCTACGGGCGCGACATGTGCCTCGGCATGACCCACGAAGAAGTCGTCGCCTGGCTTGCGGCGCGCGAGATCCGCTCCTACCGCGACCTGCCGCAGGTCTGGTATCAGATCCAGACCAAGGAGCGCGACGAGGCGCGGCCGCGTTCCGGCGAGCTGCGGACCCGCGAGTTCGTGATGAAGGACTCCTACACGCTCGACCCCGATCTCGCCGCGCTCGACCGCTCCTACGCCGACCACGAGCGCGCGTACCGCCGGATCTTCGACCGGTGCGGCCTCAGGTACTACGTCGTCCAGTCCGACGTGGGAATGATGGGCGGCCTCGGCTCCCACGAGTTCATGGCGCCGAGCGCAGCGGGAGAGGACGACGTGGCGATGTGCGCGGGTTGCGGTTACGCGGCGAACGTCGAGCTCGCGCGCGGCGTGCCCGCGGCGCCCGCGTTCCCGGCGTGGACGCGCGAGGAGGTGGCGACGCCGAACGTCCGCACCATCGCCGAGGTGGCGACGTTCCTCAAGGTCGACCCGCGGCTCACGATCAAGTCGCTCCTCTACGTCGCCGGGGACTCTGGGCCCGTCCTTGTCCTCGTGCGCGGCGACCACGCGCTCCACGAGCGGAAGCTCGCGCGGGCGCTGGGCGAGGCGTTCCGGGCGGCGCACCCCGACGAGGTGCGCGACGCGCTCGGCGCGCCCGTCGGCTCCGTCGGGCCGGTCGGGGCCCGTGTGCCAGTCCTGGCGGACGAGACGCTCAAGACCGGCATGTACGTGGTCGGCGCGAACCGCGATGGCTTCCACCTCAAGGGGGTCGCGGCCGGGCGCGACTTCGAGTGCCGGTTCGCCGACCTGCACACGGTGGTGCCGGGGGAGGCGTGCGCGGTCTGCGGCCAGCCGCTCGCCGTCGAGCGCGTCATCGAGATCGGCAACATCTTCAAGCTCGGCACGAAGTACTCGGTCGCCCTCAAGGCGATGTACCTCGACGAGGCGGGGCGTGAGCAGCCGATCGTGATGGGCAGCTACGGCATCGGTCCCGCGCGCATCGCGGCCGCGGCCATCGAGCAGCTCGCCGACGCGGACGGCATCGTCTGGCCGTGGTCCATCGCGCCCTACCACGTCTACATCGTCGCGGTCTCGGTTAAGGATGCGGCCCAGCTCCAGGCGGCCGAGGAAATCTACGCGGAGTGCCGGCGGAACGGGCTCGAGGCGATCCTCGACGACCGGGACGAGCGTCCGGGGGTGAAGTTCAAGGACGCGGACCTCCTGGGGATTCCCGTCCGGATCACGGTCGGCAACTCCTTCGTGAAGGAGGGCGTCGTCGAGGTCCGGACGCGGAAGACGCGCGAGGAGCGCCGCGTGACCCAGGACCACGTGATCACCGCCGTCCGCGCGATCGAAGCGGCGCTCGCGTCGAAGTAGCCTGCCGTCCGCTCCCGCCGGGAGCGGTGAGCCTTGCTTCAGCCTCCGATACGTGCTAACTTCTCGAAAAAGTGGGCGTTGCCCGCTTTTTTTAGTTTTGCTCACGGGCAAGGGGAGCAGCCCAGATGGACGACGCGGAGCGGACCGGCCAGATCGAGGAGGTGGTCACGCCCGTTCTCCGCGACCACGGGCTGGAGCTGGTCGATCTCGACTGGCGCCCCCTGCGGCCGCGCGGGGTCCTGCGCCTCTACGTCGACAAACCCGGTGGGGTGGGGATTCGCGACTGCGAGCAGGCGAGCCGCGAGGTCGGCGACGTGCTGGACGCAGCCGCGATCATCGAAGGCGCGTACGACCTCGAAGTGTCCTCCCCGGGGCTCGAACGCCAGCTGAAGAAAGACCGTGAGCTCTGCTGGGCGGTGGGCAAGCGCGTGCGGTGCTGGCTCGCGGGCGGCGAGGAGGTGCGCGGCCGCCTCCTGTCGGTGACGCGCGGCGGGCTCGTCCTCGAGCGCGACGGAGAACGCGTGGAGTTGGAGCGCGCACTAGTGACGAAGGCGCGCCTGGAGGCGGAGGTCCCCTGGCCCCGCAAGGCGTAGAATCCCGGATAGGTGCCGGGTCCGATGAACCGAGAGCTGATCAATGTCATCGAGCAGATCGCGCGTGAGAAGGGGATCGACAAGGAGATCCTCTTCGAGGCGCTGGAGTCTGCCCTGCTCTCGGCGTCGCGGAAGACGCTCGGGCCCGCCGAGAACATCCGCATGCACATCGACCGCAAGAGCGGCGCCCTCCGGGTGTACTGCCGGAAGAGGGTGGTCCAGGAGGTCACGGACGACAAGCTCGAGATCGGCCTGGCGGACGCCAAGGCGCTGAACAAGGACGCCGAGCTCGAGGACGAGCTGGAGCTCGAGCAGGAGCGGCCGCCCCAGGAATTCGGCCGGATCGCCGCCCAGACGGCCAAGCAGGTGATCCTCCAGAAGGTGCGCGACGCCGAGCGCGAGGGGATCTACTCCGAGTTTGCCGGCAAGGAGGGCCAGCTCCTGCGCGGCGTGGTGCACCGGATCGAGAAGCGAAACGTCATTCTCGAGATCGGCAAGGCCGAGGCGATCCTGCCCGAGCGCGAGCAGATCCCGGGTGAGCGCTACAACCCGGGCGACCGCATCCGCGCCTTCGTGCTCGAGGTCCGGCGCACGGCCAAGGGGCCGCAGATCGCGCTCTCGCGCACGCACCCCGGCTACCTCGCGCGGCTCTTCGAGACGGAGATCCCGGAGATCCAGGAAGGGATCGTGATCGTGAAGGCCACGGCGCGCGAGGCGGGCGAGCGGGCGAAGGTGGCGGTCGCCTCGACCAAGCGCGACGTGGACCCGATCGGCGCCTGCGTGGGGCTCCGCGGCACGCGGATCCAGGTGATCAGCCGCGAGCTGCGCGGCGAGAAGATCGACATCATCGAGTGGTCGCACGACCCGACCACGTTCGTCGCGCGCGCACTGTCGCCGGCGAGGGTCTCGTCGGTGGTGATCACCGAGCCGGTCGAGCCCGGCGCCCAGCCCTCCGCGCTGGTCATCGTGCCCGACAACCAGCTCTCGCTGGCGATCGGCAAGAAGGGTCAGAACGCCCGGCTCGCCGCGAAGCTGACCGGCATGCGCATCGACATCAAGAGCGAGTCGGAGGTCGAGGCGGAGCGGCGGCCGGCGGGCGAGGCGGAGGACCGCGCCGCGCTGGGCGCGCTCCCCGGGCTCGGTCCCGAGCTCGTCGAGGCCCTCGTCGCCGCGGGGCTCGGCTCGCCCGCGGCGATGGTGAAGGCGGGCCGCGAGAAGCTCGGGTTCGTGGCGGACGTGGGTGAGCGCGCCGACGCGATCTACGCGGCGGCCGAAGAGTGGGTCGCGGCCCACGCGCCCGTGGCGCCGGTCGCCGACGGCTCGAGCTCCCACGGGGCGCCCGGGGAGACGGTGGCCCCGGCATGAAGCGCGGCCCGGCCCGGACCTGCCTCGGGTGCCGCCGGGTGAGACCCCGCGGGGAGCTCGTCCGGCTGGTGAGCGGGCGCGACGGGAGCGTCGTCGTGGACCCGCGCGGGAGCGCGGCGGGCCGCGGCGCGTACGTGTGTCCCGACGAGGCGTGCGTGGAGCGCGGACTCCAGCGGGGCCGGTTGAGTCACGCGTTCAAGAAGCCGTGCGACGCGAACGCGGCAATGGTGGCGGTGGTGCGAGATCTGGCGACGATTCGGAGGAGGTAAGGGGACTGTGGCCGCAGCGAAGATCAAGCTGATGGAGCTCGCGAAGGAGCTCGGCGTGACCAGCAAGGAGCTCATGGTCGCGGCCGACGAGATGGGGCACAAGGGCGTCCGCGCCATGAGCCCGCTGGACACTACGCTCGCCAACGCGCTCAGGGTCAAGCTCGGCAAAGGCCGCGAGCTGCCCGAGGAGCCGAAGCCCAAGCGGGCGGCCAAACGGAGAGCGCCGAGTGACGCCGCGGCGACCGCGGAGGGCGCGCCGGTCCAGACGAGCGCGACACTCGCGAAGAAAGCCGCCGGGCCCGCGACGGACGAGGCGCCGGCGGAGGTCAAGCCCGCGGCGACGATCGTGAAGCCGAAGCCTGCGGCGCCGGTCGAGATCGCGCCCGAGCCGCCCCTCGTTCCGAAGCCCGAGCCCGAAATCGTGCCCGAGCCGGCCCTCTT
>JBGPIS010000139.1:0-6740 GCA_041484965.1 Methylomirabilia bacterium | reverse complement strand
GATCCCGCTCCACGAGGGAGACCTCTACACGCTGCAAAAAAAGGAGCGGGCCCGCCAGCGGCTCGTGAACCTCGGGTACTTCGAGAAGGTCGAGGTCACGACGCTGCCAGGGTCGAACAAGACGAGGATCATCGTCAACGTTGACGTCACGGAGCGGCCCACCGGGATCTTCAGCCTGGGCGGCGGCTACTCGTCGTCCGACAGCCTGGTCGGAACGATCGACCTCGCGCAGCGCAACTTCCTGGGGCGTGGCTGGGAGGCGGCGATCCGGATCCGGGCGGGGGCGAGTAGCCAGCAGGGGGTCATCAGTTTCACGGAGCCGTGGCTCTTCGACCGACCGCTGGCCGCTGGCTTCGACCTATTCCTGACCGACCGCCAGTTCACCGACTACCATTACAACTCCATCGGCACGGGGCTCCGTATGGGGCACCCGTTCGAGGAGTACTGGCGCTGGAATGTCGGCTACCGCGCCTCGCAGGACAAGATCAACCATCTTTCCGACGTCGCCGCGCTCTCTACGGTGCTCCAGGCGCAGGTGGGGACGCACGTGACCTCAATGGTCTCCAGCAGCGTGGGACGCGACAGCCGCGACAACGTGACCACGCCGACGACGGGGGGTCAGGCCAACGCATCCGTCGATTTCGCCGGCCTCGGTGGCGACCAGCGCTACATGAAGACCACCTTGTTCGTCACGAAGTTCCAGTCGATCTGGCTCGATCACATCCTCGCGGGCCGCAGCGAGGCTGCCTACGGCTTTGGCTGGTCCGACAAGCCGCTGCCCGTCTTCGAGCGCTTCTACCTGGGTGGCCCGAACTCGGTCCGGAGCTTCAAGTTCCGCGAGCTGTCCCCCAAGGACGAAAACGGAATCCAGATCGGCGGGAACAGCGAGGTGCTCGGCAACCTCGAGTATCTCGTCCCGCTGCCGCTTGGCTTCCGGATCGCCGGTTTCTTCGACATCGGACAGGTCTACGGCTTCGGGAGCAACTTCGACCTCGCGGAGCTCCGCAAGGCCGCCGGCCCCGGTCTCCGCTGGCAGTCGCCCTTCGGACCGATTCGGGTCGACTACGGCGTCAACCTGGACCGCAGGCAGGGCGAACATTTCGGCGCGTTTCAGTTCTCGGTCGGCGCGCCGTTCTAGGAGGGATCATGCGGGCATTACGTAGCGCGCTGACAGTTGCGGCCGTTGCCCTCATCACGGTCGCCACGCCGGTGCTGGCTCAGGCGCCGGTCCCGTCGACGAAGATCGGGTACATCGACGTGCAGCGCGTGCTGGCGCGTTCGGCGGCGGGCGTGTCGGCGCGCGAGGATCTCGAGCGCGAGAAGGCCGGCATGCAGCGCGAGATGGACGGAAAGCGCAAGGAGCTGGAGGCGCTGCGCGACGAGCTCGAGAAGAAGGGGCCGCTGATGACGGCGGACGCTCGGCGGGACAAGCAGGACCAGTTCGAGCGCAAGCGCCGGGACGCCGCGCGGCTGATCGACGACTTCCAGAAGGAGCTGGAGAAGAAGGAGGCCGCGCTCCTCCAGAAGGTGCTCCAGGAGGTCACCGGGGTCATCGAGAAGCTCGGCAAGGAGCGCGGCTACTACATGATCGTGGAGCGGCGTAGCGCCGCCGTCCTGTACGCCGCGCCGGAAGCCGACGTGACGGAGGAGATCATCAAGGCGTACGACCAGCAGCCCTCGAGCCGGGGCAAGAAGTAGCGCGCACATGGCGAAGGCAGCCGGGTTCACCCTCGGTGAGCTTGCCGAAGCCCTCCGGGCTACGCTGGAGGGTGACTCCACGCGGACCGTCACCGGGATCGCGCCCCTGGACACCGCCGGCCCTGAGCACATCTCCTTCCTGATCGATCCCCGCTACGCCGCCGCAGCGCTGGCCTCCAAGGCCGGGGCCTTCCTCACCGGACCCGACGCGCCGGGACTGCCGGCGGCAATCCTCAGAGTGCCGGCGCCCCAGCTGGCGCTGATCCGCCTGCTGACGCTCTTCCACCCGCCGACACCCGTGACCCCGGGCGTGGATCCGACGGCGGTCGTCGCTGCCGGCGCCCGGGTCCATCCGAGCGCTGCGGTCGGGCCGCTCGCCGTGATCGAGTCCGGCGTGGTCATCGGCCCGCGCGTCCGCGTCCACGCCTTCGCGTTCGTCGGCGCGGGCGCCGAGGTCGGCGAGGATTCCGTGCTGCACCCGCGCGCGGCGCTCTGCGCCGGCGTGAGGCTCGGCCGACGGGTGGTCGTCCACCCGGGGGCCGTGATCGGCGCCGACGGCTTCGGCTACGCCTGGGACAGCGAGGCGCACCGGAAGATCCCTCAAGTCGGCGGGGTTATCGTCGAGGACGATGTCGAGATCGGCGCTAACACGACGATCGACCGGGCGATGCTCGGGAACACGATCATCCGCCGCGGCACCAAAATCGACAACCTCGTGCAGATCGGCCACAACGTCGAGATCGGCGAGCACGCTATCGTCGTCGCGCAGGTGGGCATCTCCGGGTCGTGCCGGATCGGCCGCGGTGCCATCCTCGCCGGGCAGGTGGGCGTCGCGGACCATCTGACGATCGGCGACGGCGCGGTGGTGCTCGCGCAGTCGGGCCTCGCGCGCGACGTCGGGCCGGGCGAGAAGGTGTTCGGTACGCCGGCGCGCCCGATACTCCGGACCAAGCGCATCTACGCCCTCCAAGAGCGGCTGCCGGAGCTCTCGCGCCGCCTGAAGGCGGCCGAGCGGCGCCTCCAGCGGCTCGAGGGCCAGCTCGGCCTTGGGGCGCCGGAACCGCCGAAGGCGGAGGGCGACGATGCCGGGCGCTGAGGCCGTGCATCCGACGGCGATCGTGGATGCGTCGGCCCGGCTCCATCCGGGCGTCCGGATCGGCGCGTTCTCGATCGTCGGTCCGGACGTCACTCTCGCCGCGGCCGCGGAGGTCGGCCACCACGTGGTCCTGGAGGGACGGGTGGAGATCGGAGCCGGCGCGAAGATCGGCCACGGGTCGGTGCTCGGGGGCAAGCCGCAGGACCTGAAGTACCGCGAGGGGACGCCATCCGGCGTCCGGATCGGCGCGGGAACCGTGCTCGGAGAGTACGTGACGATCCATCGCGCGACCCATCCGGAGGGCTGGACGGAGATCGGCGAGGGCTGCCTCATCATGGCGATGAGCCACGTCGCCCACGACTGCCGGGTGGGTGACGGCGCGATCATCATCAATTACGCCGGCATCACGGGCCACTGCGAGATCGGCGAGCGCGCGACGATCGGCGGTCTCACGGGCATCGTGCCGTTCACGCGCGTCGGCGCGTTCGCCTACGTCGGCGGCTTCTCGAAGGTGACGGCCGACGTGCCGCCGTACATGCTCGCGGACGGCATCCCCGTCGCTGCGCACGGGGTGAACGTTGTGGGCCTCCGCCGGGCCGGCATGCCGGCGGCCGAGCGGCGCATTCTCCAGGACGCCTACCGGCTGCTCTACCGCTCCGGGCTCACCCCGCAGAGCGCGGTCGAGCGGATCCGCCGCGAGCTCGAGCCGATCCCACCGATCGCACGGCTCATCGCGTTCATCGCGGACTCGCGGCGCGGGATCTGCGGTCCGGCGCAGCGCGACGCGCTCGAGGACGGAGGCGACGTGGTGGCGCGGCCCGAGAGCGAGCCCGTCCAGTGAGCGCGGCCGACCGCCGGCTGCGCGCGGGCGTCGTGGGCGCGGGGCACATGGGCCAGTACCACATGCTCGTCTACTCGGAGCTGTGGGACATCGAGGTGGCCGGCGTGGTGGACGTCGACCGGGACCGGGCGACCGCGGTCGCCGCCCACTACGGCACGCGCGCGTTCACGGACCACCGGGATCTGATCGCTGCGGTGGACCTCGTCAGCATTGCCGTGCCGACCGAGCAGCACTTCCAGGTCGCGAGCGACTTCCTCGAGGCGGGCGTGAGCGTCCTCGTCGAGAAGCCGGTCGCGCCGACACTGGAGGAGGCGCGGGAGCTCTTCGCGGTCGCCCGACGGTCCGGCGCGGTCCTGCACGTCGGCCCCGTGGAGCGGTTCAACGGGGCGGTGCAGGAGCTCAAGAAGATCGTCGACCGGCCGATCCTCGTGGAGTCGCGCCGTCTCGGCCCGTTCACGCCGCGCGTCCAGAAGGACACCGTGGTGATGGACCTCATGATTCACGATCTGGACATCGTCCTCAGGCTCGTAGACTCGCCGCCGCGCCGCCTCACCGCGGTGGGGTCGTGCGTGCACTCGCCGGTGGTCGACGTCGCCGTCGTCCAGATCGGGTTCGAGTCGGGGACGATCGCGGTCATCACCGCGAGCCGCGCCACCGAAGAGAAGATCCGCACGCTGGCCGTCACGCAGCCCGACGCGTACGTCGTCCTCGACTACTCGGAGCAGGACATCCGCGTCCACCGGCGCGCCGCGCAGGAGTACACGCTCGACCGCGAGTCCATCCGCTACCGCCGTGCCTCGTTCGTCGAGCACGTGCAGGTCCACAAGGATAACCCGCTCAAGCTCGAGATCCTCCACCTCGTGCGCGCCGTGCGGCGGGCCCGGGCGGGGGAGCCGGTCGTCCTCGCCGAGGGCGAGGACATCCGCTCTCTCGCGATGGCGCTCGAGATCGAGCGGATGATCCGCGAGGGGCGCTCCGAGTCCGGCTCCAACCCGTCGTGGAGCGATCGCTCGGCCTGATGTGCGGCGCCGGCGTCCTGCCGGCGCGCATGGCGGCGGCGGCGCGGCGCCAGGGGTGGCGCGTCGTGGCCTTCACCTTTCGCGAGGCGCCGGACGTCTCGCGCCACGCCGCCCGCACCGTGCAGGCGAGCTTCACCGAGGTGGGCGCGGTCCTCGCGTCGTTGCGCGAGGAGGGCGTGAGCGCGGCGCTGTTCTCGGGGAAGTTCTCGGCGCAGGACGTGCTCGGCGCGCGGACCGCGGACGCGGCGGCGCTGGCCGTCGAGGCGCGCGCGGGCTCGCGCCTCGACGTGCGCCTGATCCAGGGGGTCGTGGAAACCCTCGCTGAGATGGGCATCACCGTGCTGGACCAGCGGCCCTTCCTCGGCGATGGGCTCGCCGCGCAGGGGTGCTGGTCCGAGCGGCAGCCGACCGAGGACGAGCGGCACGACGTCGAGCGCGGCCTCGAGATCGCGCGCATGGCCGCGGACGCGCGCATCGGCCAGACGGTCGTCCTCCGGCGCGGCGCCGTGACCGCGGTCGAGGCCATCGAGGGCACCACGGACGCCATCCGGCGCGGGACCGCGCTCGCGGGCCCGGGCGCCGTGATCGTGAAGGCCGTGGCGCGCGACCACGACTACCGGTTCGACACGCCGACGGTCGGCCCCGAGAGCCTCGAGGCGGCCGCGGCGGGAGACGCCGCGGTGGTGGCCGTGGAGGCGGGACGCGTGCTGATCCTGGACCGCGAGGAGAGCGTGCGAAGGGCGAACGCCGCCGGCATCGCGCTCGTCAGTGTCTGACGCGGGTGCGGGCGCTCCCGGTATCATGCTGGTCGCGGGCGAGGCCTCGGGCGACCTGCACGGCGCGACGCTCTGCCGCGCCCTCCGCGCCGCGCGGCCGGGCTGCAGGCTGTTCGGGATGGGGGGCGCGCGGATGGCGGCGGCGGGGATGGAGCTGCTCGTCGACGTGACCACGGCGGCGGCCGCGGGCGCGAGCGAGGCGGTCGGACGGATCCCGTTGCTCTGGCGCGCCTACAAGCGGCTCAGCGCGGTGCTCGCAGGCGCCGGCCGCCCGCGGGTCGTCGTGGTGATCGACTTCCCCGAGTTCAACCTCCGCCTGGCGCGCGCCGCCCGGCGCGCCGGGATCCCGGTCGTCTACTTCATTCCGCCGCAGATCTGGGCGTGGCGCGGCGGCCGCGTCAGGACGATCCGCCGCCTGATCTCGCTGGTGCTCGCCGTCTTCCCGTTCGAGACGGCGATCTACCGGCGCGCCGGTGTGCCCGTCGAGTTCGTCGGCCACCCGGTGCTCGACGCCCTCGCGGAGGCTCCCGACCGCGCCGCCGCGCGGACCGAGCTCGGCCTCGACGCGCGGACGCGCGTCGTCGGGCTCCTGCCCGGCAGCCGGCGCGAGGAGGTGGCGCGCGCGATCCCGCCGATGCGCGAGGCCGCCGCCATGGTCGCGGCGAGGCACCCCGACGTGAAATTCGTGCTCGCGCTGGCGCCGACCATTGAGGCGGCGGGGGTCCGGCGGCTTCTCGGCGACACGCCGCAGATCACCGTCGAGCGTGACCGGACCTACCGTGTGATGCGCGCAGCCGATCTGCTCCTGGTGACCTCGGGCACGGCGACGCTCGAGGCGGGTGTGCTCGGGACGCCCATGATCGTCTGCTACCGGCTGTCGCGCCTGTCCGCGCTGGTGGCCCGGCTTCTGATCCGCGTGCCATGGTTCAGCCTGCCGAACCTGACGCTCGGCCGCGCCGTGGTGCCGGAGCTCTTCCAGGAGGAGGTGTCGGGCGTGCGGCTCGGCCGCGAGGTGCTCCGATTGCTCGGGACGCCGGGGGCACTCGAGGCGCAGCGCGCCGCGCTCCGGGAGCTCTCCCTGCAGCTCGGCGGGCCGGGCGCCGGCGCCCGTGCCGCGCGGCTAGTGCTCGCCGAAGCGGGCGCGTAACGATGACCGGCGCCGTTGGAGCGCTGGGGGCATCGGTCGCGTCGGCTGCCGTGAGGCTTCTGGGCGTGACCCTCCGCGTGACGTTCGCCGGTGTCGACGACCTCGCGCGCCGCTGGGCCGCGGGCGCGCCGGTGATCTACGCCGTCTGGCACGGCCGCATTCT
>JBGPIS010000138.1:0-6744 GCA_041484965.1 Methylomirabilia bacterium | reverse complement strand
CCGAGCGAGGTCTCGATCATGCAGCCCACGTAGCAGCCGAGGCCGGCCGCCTCGGCGATGCGCGCGATCGCCATCGTCCCGAGGATGCCGGCGGACTTGGTGAGCTTCAGCGCGAGGATGCTGACGCCGCCCAGGCGCGCGATCGCCATCGCGTCGTGGGGCGAGCCGCAAGACTCGTCGGCCATGATCGGCACCGTCACGCTGCGCGCGATCTCGGCCATGCCGCCCAGATCCCAGCGCGGCAGCGGCTGCTCGACGAAATCCAGGTTGAAGGGCTCGAGCGCGCGGATGGCGCGGAGCGCGGTCGACCTGTCCCACCCCTGGTTGGCATCGATGCGGAGCGAGATCTCCGGCCCGACCGCCTCGCGGATCTTTCTCACGCGCTCGACGTCCTGCGCCAGCGGGTGGGCCGCGGTCTTGAGCTTGAAGATCCGGTGGCCGCGCGCCACTTTTTCTCTGGCCTCTGCGATCTCCTCATCGAGATCGGTGACCGCGAGGGACCACGAGAGCGGCACGCGATCGCGCACGCGCCCGCCGAGGAGCCGGTGCACCGGCACGCCGAGTGCCCGGCCGTTCAGGTCCCAGAGCGCCATCTCGACGGCCGCGCGCGCGAAGGGGTTGCCCTGCACGCGCCGCGCCATCTCCTGGCGAAGCGGCTCGACCTCGCTCGCGTCGCGCCCGACGAGCCAGGGCGCGATGTAGCGCTCGATGGTCGCCGCGACGGACTCCGCCGACTCCTCGCTCCACGTGGGGCCGCCGAGGCACGCGGCCTCGCCCCAGCCCGTGACGCCGTCCTGCGTCTCGAGGCGCACGAAGACGAAGTTCACGGCGTGAAGCGTCGTGAAGGACATCGCGTGCGGGCGCTTCACCGGAATGTCGGCCACGATCACCCGGAGGTCGGCGATCTTCATCGCGCTACTCGGCGTCCGCGGCGTCGTGGTGGAAGGCGCCGGCCTGCTGGAATCGCAGCGGATCGAAGAGCGAGAGATCCAGCGAGGGCCGGCCGTCGAGCACCCACTCGGCGACGTGGCGTCCGGTCGCCGGCGCGTGCTGGAAGCCGTGGCCGCCAAAGCCGACCGCCAAGAAGAAGCCGGGGGCGCCCCAGCCGATGATCGCGTGGTCGTCGGGCGTGAGCGGGCGGAGCCCCGCCCAGCCGCCGGCGATCCGCGCCTGCTCGATGATCGGCAGGCGATGGATCGCCTTCTGCACCGTTTCCTCGACGCGCCCCCAGTCCATCGGCACGTTCAGGTCCTCGCCGATGTCCTCGACGTCGCCCGGGCTCAGCAGCACCTGCTCCATCTCCTTGCGGAAATAGAAGCCGCTCGTGACGTCGCTCGTGAGCGGCACCGGCCCGGGGATCTCGGGGAAGGGCTCGGTGAAGAAGATGTGCCGCCGGCGCGGATGCACGGGCAGCTCGAGGCCTGCGAGCCGGCCCACGCGCGCCGCCGCGGGGCCCGCCGCGTTGATCGTGACGGGCGTGTCGATGGCGCCCTGGCTCGTGTGCACGCCGGTGACGCGCCCGTTCGTCTGTTCGAGCGCGGTCACCTCCACGCCCTCGAGGATGCGCGCGCCGAGCTCGCGCGCGCGCCGGGCGAACGCGTTGGTGACCTCGGCGGGGCCCGCCATGCCGTCCTGCGGCCCCCAGACGGCCGCGATCAGGTCGTCCACGCGGAGGGCGGGGACGAGCTTCTGCGCGTCGCCCGGCGTGAGCACGCGCACGTCGGCGCCGAGCTTGCGCTGGAGCGCGATGCGCTTCTCGAACCCGCGGAGGTGCTGCTCCTCGGAGAGGAGATAGAGGTAGCCGATCTTGGTGTAGCCGGGGTCCACGCCGAACTCGTCCTTGAAGCGCTCGAAGACCTCGATCGACTCGAGCGCGAAGCGGATCTCGGTCTCGTGCGGGAACTGGACGCGGATGCCGCCGGCCGCCTTGCTCGTGGTGCCGCCCCCGACGGCCTCGCGCTCGAGGACGACGACGTCCGGCATGCCGCGGCGGGCGAGGTGGTAGGCGATCGAGCAGCCGACCACGCCGCCGCCGATGATCACCGCGCCGGCCGTCCCGGGGAGGCTCATGCGGCGCCTATGATGAAGTGGCCGCCGCCGCGACGCAAGCGGCGCCTTGAGACCTTCGGGGCGTCAGAGCTGGCCGAAGAAGACCAGGTACTCCGACTTCAAGAAACGCTCGAGCAGGAGCAGCAGCACCGCCCCCGGCACCATCAGCACGAGCGCCGTCACCGACGCGATCTGGAGCTCGTACCCCACGCTCGCCGTGTACATGTAGACGGGGAGCGTGGTGACGAACGGCGAGCCGACCAGGAGCGTGCCGGTGAACTCGTCGAGCGAGTAGAGAAAGACCAGGACCGCGCTCGCGACGATGCCGGGGAGCGCCAGCGGGAGCGAGACGGAGACGAACGCGCGCGTCGTCGAGGCCCCGAGATCCCACGCCGCCTCCTCGAGCTCGCGGCCGATCGAGCGGAAGACGGCCGTCATCGTCCACACGGCGAAGACGAGCCCACCGACCAGATGCACCAGCACGACGCCCGGCACCGTGCCCGCGAGCCCCCAGCGGTAGAACTCGCGCGTGGCGCTCGCGAAGACGGGAAGCTGCGGGAAGGCCTGGGGGAGGAGGAAGAGCAGGAGTACCGCCGTGCGTCCGCGGAAGCTCAGGCGCGCGAGCGCGTAGCCGAGCGGGATCGCGAGGACCAGCGCGAGCAGCGTGACCGCGACCGCGATCGCGACGCCCACGCGCAGCGGCTCGAGGAAGTCGCCGCTCAGGACGCGCGCCCAGTAGCGGAGCCCGAAGCGCTGGGGCCAGGGGCTCGGATAGGTCCAGCGCTCGGCAAACGACCACACGGCGAGGCTCGTCAGCGGCCCGACGATGACGAAGGCCGTCGCGGCCAGCGCCGCGGCGCGGCCGGCGCGCGCGCCGGCGCTCATGCGGTGAGGCGCCGCACGTACACGAGTGCCGCGCCCATGGCGAGCAGGTAGGCGACGACGCCGAGGGCCGATGCGGTGGCGAAGTCGCCGTGCTGGCCGAAGCGGTAGTAGACGTCGATCATCAGCATCTGCGCGCCGCCGCCGCGGCCCATCATGAGCGGGATCGAGAACGACGCGAGCATGGAGGAGAAGATCAGGATCGCGCTCACGCCGAGCGCGGGCGCCGCCATCGGCATCAGGATGTCGCGCGTGAGCCGCCCCGTGCCGGCGCCGAAGCCGCGCGCCGCCTCGAGGTGGTTCTCGTCGACGCCCCGGAAGGCGCCGAGGAGGAGCAGCGCGGCGAGGCCCAGGTGCTTCCAGGCGAGCGCGAGCGCGATCCCGCCCCACGACGCGGCGAGCCCCGGGACGTACGGCGAGAGGAAGACGCGGAGCGCGTGGCCCACGACCACGAACGGCACGAAGAGCGGCACCTTCAGGAGAAACTCCACGGGCCCGAAGGCGCGGACGCGCAGCCAGCCGCACGCGGGGATGGCGGCGGCGAAGGTGAGCGCGGTGCCCGCGGCGGCCACGCCGATCGTGTAGAGGACGTCGCGCGTGTAGAGGCGCCAGACGGTCGCGTAGTTCGCGAGCGAGACGGCGCCGTCCCGCGTGAAGCTCGCCGCGACGCTCGCCAGGAGCGGCCACACGAAGACGGCGCCGAGGATCGCGAGCGGGGGCGCGCAGAG
The DNA here is from genome assembly GCA_041484965.1 of Methylomirabilia bacterium. Classification (GTDB taxonomy): domain Bacteria; phylum Methylomirabilota; class Methylomirabilia; order Rokubacteriales; family CSP1-6; genus JBGPIS01. The sequence goes on along the minus strand of JBGPIS010000138.1, from coordinate 3,085 downwards.
CGCGCCCCAGAGCAGCCGCTCGCCGGTCGTTATCGGACGATCTCCTCGTACGCCAGCGTGATCAGGTCGTGATACTCCTTGATCGGCATCTGGCGCGAGTACTTCGCGAGGTCGTCGGCGGAGACGCCCCTGAACAGGAGCTCGCGGCTCTTCGCGTTGATGAGCGGCAGCACCTTGTCCGCATCCACGCCGGGGTACCAGCCGAAGCGCTCGACGATCGCCTTTGCCTGGACCTCGGGGGTGGCGATGTAGTCGATGTAGCGTACGGCGGCGTCGCGGCTCGCCGCCTCCCTCGGCACGACGAGGTAGAGCGGGTAGATCGGGAGCCCCGGCGCGGGCAGCACGGGCGTGACCGTCGCGTCCATGCGTCCCTCGTTCTTCCACGCGACGAGCTGGTCGATCCACACGACACCCATCCAGATCTCGCCGCGGTTCAGCGCGTCGAGCGTGCCGGCGTTGCCGCTCGTGATCAGCGCGTTGCGGTTGAAGTCGCGGAGGCCGCCGATCGCCTCGCGGATCGCGCCCTCCTTGGTCTTGTCGAAGGGGCCCTGCGTGAGCTGCTTGTAGAGGCCGGTCTTCCAGTACACCCAGCCGATCGTGAAGCCGACGCCGCTCACGCCGCCCTTGATGCCGTTGTAACCGAACTTGCCGGGATTGGCGGCGACCCACTTCGCGAGGTCGTCGAACGACCTGGGCGGCGTCGGGACCTTCGACGGGTGGTACGCGATCGCGATCTGGTTGTGGAACATGGGCACGACGTAGCCGTCCACGGCGACGCCGAAGGCCTCCTTCACCTCGGGGCCCTTCACGAGCGCCGCGTTCCGGAGCTGCGGCACGTAGCGGTAGAGGAGCCCCTCCTTCACCATCTGCGCGGCGACAGCCATGGAGACGAGGGCGACGTCGAGGTCCCAGGGTTTGCGGCCCGTGTCGGCCTGTGCCTTGATCTTGGTGTAGATGGCGCGGCTCGCGGGCTCGCCGGTCCCCGTGCCGACCACGTTCAGCTCGACGTCCTTGTCCGTGTCCCTGAAGCCGGGACCGAGGAGCGTCTTGTGGACCTCGACGACGTTCACGTCGGCGCCGATCGCGACGTTGAGCCGCGTCGCCGCCGAGGCGGGCACGGCCAGTACCAGGAGCAGGAGCGCGAGTCTCAGCAGCATGGTCATTCTCCTTTGTAGATGCGGAGTGTCGCCGGGGGAATCACGACCGTGACGGGGCCCGGCGCCCGCGGCTCGGGGCTGTCCACCATGAGAAGCGCCTCGCCCACGCGGACGTAGTGGCGGTAGTGGGCGCCGAGGAACAGCGTCTCCTCGAGCTCGCCCGCGAGCGCCCCGCCCGGCGCGTCCAGCCGGAGATCGGACGAGCGCAGTACGACCTCGACGGCGCCGCGCAGCGGGCCGTCGTAGGGGAGCCGCTGGCCGCCGAGCTCGAGGGCGCCGGGCTCGGCGCGCGCCGCGACGCGCGTGCTCACGCCGAGGAAATCGGCGGCGAAGAGGTCCGCCGGCCGGCGGTAGACCTCCTCGGGCGCGCCCACCTGGATGATCGCGCCCGCGTTCATCAGCACCACCCGGTCGGCGATCGCCAGCGCCTCCTCCTGATCGTGCGTGACGTAGATCGCGGTGATGCCGACGCGCCGCTGGAGGCGCCGCAGCTCGACGCGGAGGCGCTGGCGGACCTTGGCGTCGAGATTCGAGAGCGGCTCGTCGAGCAGGAGCACCCGCGGCTCGACGACCAGCGCGCGCGCGAGCGCCACGCGCTGCTGCTGGCCGCCCGAGAGCGCGCCGGGCTTGCGGCGCGCGATCGCGTCCACGTCGCCGATCTCCACGAGGACCAGCGCCGCGAGGACGCGGCGGCGGGTCTCGTCGCGCGGCCGGCGCTTGAGCCGGAGGCCGTAAGCGACGTTGTCGAAGACCGTCATGTGCGGCCAGAGGGCGTAGCTCTGGAAGACCATCGCCGTCGCGCGCGCCTGCGGCGGCAGGCCGGTGACGTCCTCGCCGCCGAAGCGGATCGTGCCCGCGTCCACGCGCGCGAAGCCCGCGATCGAGCGGAGCAGCGTGGTCTTGCCGCAGCCCGACGGGCCGAGGATCGCGGTGAGCCGGCCGGGGGCGAAGTCGAGCGAGACGCCGCGGAGCGCCTCGACTGGGCCGTACCGCTTCCGAAGCCCCTCCACGGTGACGCCGATCACGCCGGGGCCGTCCATCTCAGGCGTGCGTCAATCCGATCACGCGAGCCCCGTGCGGGCGGCGCGATGGGTGCGCGCCGCCGCGCGGAGCGCCTTGCGCGCGGCGTCTTCGGGCGTCGCGGCGCGGATCAGCGGGACGCGCCGTCCTTCAGGCTGGCGCAGGCGCCAGGTGCGCAGGCCGACGACGGGCACGCCGAGCTTGAGCGCCAGCGCGATCTCGGAGAGCGTCCCGTACATCCCACCGACGGCGACGATGGCGTCGCAGGAGCGGACGAGGACGACGTTGCGCGCCTGGTCCATGCCCGTGACGATGGGCACCGTCACCCAGCGGTTCGCGTCTCTCTGAGAGAACCCGGGAAGGATCCCGACGACGAGGCCGCCCGCCCGGGCGGCGCCGCGCGAGGCCGCTGCCATCACGCCGCGGAGCCCGCCGCAGAGGAGGACGGCGCCCGCCCGCGCGATCGCGGCGCCGACGCGTTCGGCGTCGCGCGCGTTGCGCCGCGAGCACCGGCCCTCGCCGATCACGCCGATATGGAGCGCCATCGCCCCGGGATACTAGCATGATGTATCATCCCCGCATGCTCGACCCGATCACCATCTCGGTCCTCACGCACCGCTTCGAGGCCATCGTCCAGGAAATGGGCGAGGCGATGCTGCGCACGGCGTACTCGCAGATCCTCAACTCGAGCCGCGACTTCTCGACGGCGATCTGCGACGGCCAGGCGCGGCTCGTCGCGCAGGCCGAGCACGTGCCGATCCACGTCGGCGCCATCCCGTGGGCCGTCGCGTCGGTGCGCGACGCCTTCGCGGGGCGCGTCCACCCGGGCGACGTGTTTCTCCTCAACGACCCCTACCACGGCAACAACCACCTGCCGGATCTCACGGCGTTCGTGCCGGTGTTCGTGG
>JBGPIS010000137.1:0-6827 GCA_041484965.1 Methylomirabilia bacterium | reverse complement strand
CACGGGCTGACGACCGCGTTCGCCGAGAACCTCGACAAGGTCGGCGACAACTTGAAGGAGACGCGCCCTCACTTCATCTGCAGCGTGCCGCGCGTCTTCGAGAAGGTGTATGCGAAGATCCTGGCGGGCGTCGAGGCGGGCTCGCCGGTGAAGAGGAAGATCTTCCAGTGGGCGGTCGCCGTCGGGCGCGACGTGAGCCGCCACCAGCAGCGCGGCCAGCCCGTGCCTGCGGGGCTCGAATTCAAGCGGAAGATCGCGCACAAGCTCGTCTTCTCGAAGCTCCATGCGGCGCTGGGCGGGCGGCTCGTGTGGGCCGTGTCCGGCGGCGCGCCGCTCTCGCGCGACATCGCCGAGTTCTTCCACGCCGCGGGCATCCTGCTGCTGGAGGGCTACGGCCTCACCGAGACCTGCCCGGCGCTCACGTTCAACCGGCCGACACAGTACAAGTTCGGCTCGGTCGGCCAGGCGCTGCCGGGCGTCGAGCTCAAGATCGCGCCGGACGGCGAGATCCTCGCCCGGGGGCCGAACATCGCCACGCGCGGCTACTTCAAGCAGCCCGACGCGACGAAGGAGGTCTTCGAGCCCGACGGCTGGTTCCACACCGGCGACATCGGCACGCTCGACCCGGAGGGGTTCCTCACGATCACCGACCGGAAGAAAGATCTGATCGTCACGGCCGGCGGCATGAACATCGCGCCGCAGAACATCGAAAACCTCCTCAAGGCCGATCCGTTCGTCAGCCAGGTCATGGTCTACGGCGACCGTCGCCCGTACCCGGTGGCGCTCATCACGATCAACCCCGAGGAGCTCGCCAAATTCGCGCGCGCGCAGGGGATCCTCGCGAACGATCCCGCCGTGATCGTCAAGCACCCCAAGATCGTCGAGCGCGTGGGGCGCGCGGTCGAGGAAAAGAACACGCAGCTCCAGTCCTACGCGAAGATCAAGAAGTTCGCGGTGCTGCCGACCGACTTCACGCTCGACGGGGGCGAGCTCACGCCGACGCTCAAGGTGAAGCGCAAGGTCGTCTCGCAGAAGTACATGAGCGTGATCGAGGAACTCTACCGTTGAGATGACGCTCGCCGCCAGGGTCGCGGTCGTGACGGGCGCGAGCCGCGGGCTCGGGCGGGCGATCGCGCTGGCGCTCGCCGAGGCGGGCGCGGACGTGGCGCTCGCGGCGCGGTCGAAGAAGGACCTGGAGGACACCGCGCAGCGGGTCCGGGAGCACGGCCGGCGGGCGCTCGTCGTCCCCACCGACGTCGCGAGCTACGCCGAGGTCGAGGCGCTGATGCAGCGCACGGTGCGCGAGCTCGGGCGGCTCGACATCGTTGTCAACAACGCGGGCGTCGCCAAGGTCGCGCCGCTCGCCGAGATGACACCCCAGGACTGGCGCTTCATGGTGGACGTCAATCTGACCGGCGTCTTCAACGGCTGCCGCGCCGCCTCCCCCCACCTGATCGCCCAGAAGTCCGGCAAGGTCATCAACATGGCTTCGGTGCTGGGGCAGGTGGGGCTGTCGGGCTACACGATCTACGCCGCGACGAAGGGCGGCGTCATCGCGCTGACGCGCGCGCTCGGCGTGGAGTGGGCGCGCCACGGGATCCAGGTGAATGCGATCGCCCCGGGGTGGTTCGCGACCGACATGACGGATCCGGCCTTCTCGGACCCGAAGATCAACGAGCGGCTCGCGCGCGACATCCCGATGCGGAGAATCGGACGGCCCGAGGAGATCGGGCCGCTGGTGGTCTATCTCGCGTCGGCGGCGTCAGGCTTCATGACGGGCCAGACGATCTTCCTCGACGGCGGCCACTCGGCGGCGTAAATTGTCCGCCATGAAAGCCGCCGTCCTGCACGGCCCGCGCGACCTCAGGGTCGAGAGCACTCCCGCACCCGAGCCTGGCGCCGGCGAAGTCCTCGTCAACGTGACCCTGGCGGGCCTCTGCGGCACCGACCACCGCATCTGGACGGGCAAGCGCCCCGTTCGCTATCCGCGCGTGATGGGCCATGAGCTGGTCGGCCGGCTCACCGAGACCGGCGAGCGCGTGGTGATCGAGCCCAACTTCTCCTGCGGCCAGTGCCCGCTCTGCCAGGAAGGAAATACGAACCTCTGCCTCGCGCGCACCGCCGTCGGCATCGACGTGGACGGCGGCTTCGCCGAGCTGGTCCGCGTGCCATCGCCCTGCTGCTGGCCCGTTCCCGCCGGCGTCGCCGACGAGGATCTCCTGCTGACGGAGCCGCTCGCGGTCGTCGTGCGCGCCGTGATCCGCGGCGCGCCGAAGGCGGGCGAGACCGCCGCCGTCGTCGGCGCGGGGACGCTCGGGTTGCTCGCGCTCCAGGTGCTGCGCGCGCGTGGCGCGCGCGTGCTGGCGGTGAGCCGCACCCGCCGGCGTCTCGACCTCGCGACGAAGCTCGGCGCGGAGGACGTCCACTCGCTCGCCGACGGGCCCCTCGACGCCGCCGCGCGCCGGTTCTCGGGGCGCGAGGGCGTGGACCTCGTCGTCGAGACCGCGGGCGTGGCCGAGGCGGTGACGCAGGCGCTCGAGCTGGTGAGGCCGGGCGGCCGCGTCGTCCTCACGGGGCTGCCCCACGAGCCGACGCCCGTGCCGTTCTTCAGCGTCGTGCGCCGCGAGGTGACGATCGTGGGCTCGATGATCTACCAGGACGAGTTCCCCGAGGCGCTCCGCCTCGTCGCGAGCGGCGCCGTGCAGACGCGCCCGCTCGTCACCCATCACTTCACGCTCGACGCGATCGGCGAGGCGTTCAGCGCGCACGCCGACGCGAATTCGATCAAGGTCGCCCTGGTGATCTGATGCCCTACGCGATCATCAACAAGATCCGCATGCACTATGAAGTCAGCGGCCAGGGCGCGCCCGTGCTCATGATCAACGGCCTGTCGGCGCCTGCCGTGAACTGGGCGCTCCAGGCCAAGGCCCTCGCGCCGCACTTCCAGGTCGTGACGTTCGATAACCGCGGGGTCGGGGAGACGGATCTGCCGCCGGAGCCCGTCTACACGACGGGCCAGCTTGCCGACGACGCCGCGGCGATCCTGCGCCATCTGAAGATCGCGCGCGCCCACGTCGTCGGCGCCTCGATGGGCGGCACGATCGCGCAAGAGCTGGCGCTGCGCCATCCGCGGCTCGTGCGCTCGCTCACGCTCCTCTGCACGTGGGCGGAGGGGGATGCGCGGTTCCTCCACACGGTCGAGGCGTGGATGTCGCTCGCCTACCGGGTGCCGATCGAGGAGCGCTACCGCTACGTGCTCTACCCGTGGATCTTCTCGCCCGAATTTCTCGCGAAGAAGGAAAACGTCGAGCAGGCCTTCCAGCGCTCGCTCGCGTATCCGCACCAGACCAAGGCCGAGGCCATCGAGCGGCAGGCCCGCGGCATCCTCGCGTGGAACGGCACGCGCGTGAAGCGCCTCGGCGCCATCCGCGTGCCGGCGCTCGTCATGGTCGGCAAGGACGACATCCTGACGCCGCCCGCCTTCTCGAAGGCGCTCGCCCGGCGCATCCGCCGGGCGCGGCTCGTCGTCCTGCCGGGCGGTCACGGCTTTTTCCTCGAGCAGGCGGACGCGGTCAACCGGACGATCCTGCGCTTCCTCAAGTCGGTTCGCTCGAAGTGACCGGCCCGTCGAGGTGGTGCGGTCAGTCAAGAGCCGCCACATCGAAGGCGGCCTCGAACGGGTTGAGAAACCGCACGCCCTCCAGCGTCCGCCCATGCGTGAAGTCCTCGCTCAGGACCAGAGGGATCTGATTGAGGCGGGCGGTGGCCCAGAGCTGCGCGTCGAAATAGCTCAGGCTGTGATCGCGGACGCCCCGGGCGGCGTCGAGGACGACCAGGGGGGTGACGGCCAGCACCGGCCAAGCGCGGGCGAGCGTGGTGATGTCCGCGAGCGCATCGGCGGCGCTCCTCGGCGGCCGGAGCTTCGCCGTGACGACCCGGAACAGCTCGCCGAGCACTTGGGTCGAGGTCTTGCCGCGCGCGTGGAGGACGAGCCAGTCTAGCGCCTCGAGCGCCCGCGCCCGCTTCTCCGACTCGGCCGTCGCGTAGGTGTAGACGAACACGTTGGTATCGACGAGGACATCAGCGGCTGTAGAGCTCATCACGGGTCCAGCGGCGGACGCTCCGAGGTGTCTCGCCCTTCCTGGGTGCGATCCGGCGTTTGAATGCCTTCCAGGCCTCGGGATCGGGGACGGCGAGCGCGGTGCGCTCGAGTCCCCGGTCGATCGCCCGCCGGATCAGGTCCGCCTCGGTCACGCGATATCGGCGGGCGCGCTCCTTCAACAGGCGCTCCTGACGCGGCTCGATGTAGACCTGCTTGCGAATCATCTCCGTCATGACGGCCTCCTTACATACATCATAACATACATCGTCACGAGCGGCGCGCTCGGGGCGGCGCGAATTTAGGGCCAGGGCGTCGCGCGCTGCTAGAATAGGCGTCGCATGAGGCTCGCCGGGAAGACCGCGGTCGTCACGGGCTCCACCAAGGGCATCGGTCTCGGCATCGCCCGGGCCTTTGCGCGCGAGGGCGCGCGCGTCGTCATCAACGCTCGGAACGCCGCCGACTGCACCAGCGTCGCGAAGGAGCTCTCGGGCGCCATCGCGATTCCCGCGGATCTGTCGAAGTCCGACGAGGTGCGGCGGCTGGCCCGAGAAGCCACGCGTGCCCTCGGCGGCGCCGTGGATGTCCTCGTGAACAACGCAGGCCAGCCGCGCGTGGCGCCGTCCGAGGAGCTGCCCGAGGCGGACTATCGCGCCACCCTCGATCTGAACCTGAACGCCTACTTCATCCTCGCCCAGGAGCTCGGGCGTGGGATGCTCGCGCGGAAGTCGGGCTCGATCATCAACGTCACCTCCGTGAACGGCACGCTCGCGTTTCCGAAGCGGCTCGCGTATTGCGTCTCGAAGGCGGGCGCCAACATGCTGACGAAGGTGCTCGCCATCGAGTGGGCGGAGTCGGGTGTGCGCGTGAACGCGATCGCCCCCGGTTACGTCGAGACGGACTTCATCAAGGGCCTCCGCGCCAAGGGCCTCCTCGACTTCGCCGCGCTGGCCCGGCGCACCCCCATGCGCCGGCTCGGGACGCCCGACGAGATCGGCGAGGCCGCCGTGTTCCTCGCGAGCGACGCCGCCTCGTTCGTGACGGGCGAAGTGTTCACCGTGGACGGCGGCTGGTCTGCCTACGGGTTCGTATGAAGGTCGCGATCCTCTGCGGCGGACTCGGCACGCGCCTTCGGGAAGAGACCGAAGTCCGCCCGAAGCCCATGGTGGAAGTCGGCGGCCGGCCGATCCTCTGGCACATCATGCGCGGCTACGCCGCGCGCGGCTTCGACGAATTCGTCCTGGCGCTCGGCTACAAGAGCGACGTCATCAAGCGCTATTTCCTCGACTACCACCGCCTCCAGAGCCACCTGACGGTCTCGCTGGGCTCGGGCGCGGTGGAAGCGCACGGCGGCGAGGGCGCGGACTGGACGGTCCACCTGGTGGACACCGGCCTCGACACGCAGACGGGCGGGCGGGTGAAGCGGCTCGCGCAGTGGCTCAGTGACGGGACGTTCATGCTGACCTACGGCGACGGTGTCTCGGACGTGAACGTGGCCGACGTGCTCGCGTTCCATCGGAGGCACGGAAAGCTCGCGACGGTGACGGCCGTGCGGCCGCCCGCGCGCTTCGGCGGGCTCGTCTTCGACGGCGACCTCGTCAGCGAGTTCACCGAGAAGCCACAGGTGGGCGAGGGGTGGATCAACGGCGGCTTCTTCGTCATGGAGCCTGGCGTGCTCGACTACATCCAGGGCGACGAGACGTACCTGGAGCGCGAGCCCCTCGAGCGCCTTGCCAAGGACCGCCAGCTCGTCGCCTTCCGTCACGACGGGTTCTGGCAGTGCATGGACACGGTGCGCGATCTCAAGCTGCTCGAGAGCCTCTGGGAGAACGGGCGGGCGCCATGGAAGGTCTGGCGCGAGTGACCGGCTTCTGGAAGGGCCGCCGCGTCTTCGTGACCGGCGCCACGGGCATGGTCGGCGGCTGGCTCGTGAAGGACCTGCTCGCCGAGGGCGCGTACGTCGTCGCGCTCGTGCTCGACGCGGACCCCCAGGCCGAGCTCTACCGGAGCGGTGACGTCCATCGCGTCTCGGTCGTGAACGGGAACCTCGAGGACTTCCGGACGCTCGAGCGCGCCGTCAACGCCTTCGAGGTGGATACCGTGTTCCACCTCGGCGCCCAGGCGATCGTGGGCGTCGCCCACCGCGCGCCGCTCCCCACGCTCGAGACCAACGTGCGCGGGACGTGGAACCTCCTCGAGGCGTGCCGGCTCCATGCCGACCTCGTCAAGCGCGTCGTCGTCGCGTCGAGCGACAAGGCGTACGGGACGCAGCCCACGCTCCCGTACACCGAAGACATGCCCGTCGCGGGCATGCATCCCTACGAGGTGTCCAAGAGCGCCGCCGACCTGATCGCGCGCATGTACCACCACACCTACGGCCTGCGGGTCGGCATCGCGCGCTGCGGGAACATCTTCGGCGGCGGCGACCTCAACTGGAGTCGCATCGTCCCCGGCACGATCCGGTCGTTCCTCCGGGGCGAGCGTCCGGTCGTGCGGAGCGACGGCACCTACGTGCGCGACTACTTCTACGTGAAGGACTGCGCGCGCGCCTACCTGCGTCTGGGCGCGCGCCTCGACGACGACCGGGTGGCCGGCGAGGCGTTCAACTTCTCCAACGAGTCGCCGATGACCGTGCTCGAGCTGGTCGGCGCCATCCAGAAGCTCTTGGACGCGGGCCACCTCGAGCCCGACGTGCGCGACGTGGCCGAGGGCGAGATCCACAGCCAGT
>JBGPIS010000136.1:0-6832 GCA_041484965.1 Methylomirabilia bacterium | reverse complement strand
GGCGAACGGGTCGAAGCCGGCGAGCGCGAAGAGCCAGAAGGCGCCGTAGCCGCCCAGCATGATGAGCTGGCCGTGGGCGACGTTCAGGACCTTGAGGACACCGAAGACGAGCGAGAGCCCCGCCGCCGCGAGTCCGTAGAGGCCGCCGATCAGGAGCCCCAGGACGAGCTGCTGCACGAGCGAGGTCATTAACGGGCCAGGGGGCCGAGGTAGGCGCGGCGCACGTGCGGGTCGTTCATGAGCGCGCTCCCCTGGCCTTCGGTGGCCACGCGGCCCAACTCGAGGATGTAGCCGCGATGCGCGAGGGCCAGCGCCGCGTGCACGTTCTGCTCGACGAGGAGGATCGAGACGCCGGCCCGGTTGATCTCGCGAAGAACCGCGAAGATCGACTCGACGATGCGCGGCGCCAGACCGAGCGAGGGCTCGTCGAGGACGAGGAGCCGCGGGTCGGCCATGAGCGCGCGTCCGATGGCGACCATCTGCTGCTGGCCGCCGGAGAGCGCGCGGACGGCTTGGCCTCGGCGCTCGCGGAGCACAGGAAAGATCGCGTAGACGCCCTCGAGCCGCGCCACCTCGTCGCGGCGCGCGCGGGGAGCAAAGGCGCCGAGGGCCAGGTTCTCCTCGACGGTCATCGCGCCGAAGAGCCGCCGTCCCTCGGGGACGACGGCCACGCCGCGCTCGACGATCGTGTGGGCCGGCGCGTCGCAGAGCGAGCGGCCCTCCCAGCGGATCGCGCCAGCCCGCGGGCGCAGGAGGCCCGCGATGCAGCGGATCAGCGTCGTCTTGCCGGCACCGTTCGGGCCCAGCAGCGCGACGATCTCGCCCGGGCGCACGGCGAGCGTGACGCCGGAGAGCACCAGGAACGGGCCGTAGGAGGCCTCGATGCTCTCGATCTCAAGCACGCCCGGCGCTCCCGGTGCCGAGGTAGACGTCCACGACCGTCGGGTCGGCGGCCACGGCGTACGGCACGCCGTCGGCGATCTTCTCTCCGGCGCTCAGCACGATGATCCGCTGCGCCAGGTCCATGAGCGCCCACACGATGTGCTCGACCATGAGCAGCGTCACGCCCTCGCCCTGGAGCCGCCGGATCAGCGCCATCGCGGTCTCGGCCTCCGTGGGGTTGAGCCCGGCCATGAACTCGTCGAGCAGGAGGAGCTCGGGCGCCGTCGCGAGCGCGCGCGCGAGCTCGAGGCGCTTCCGGTCGATCAGCGTGAGCTGAGAGGCGAGCAGGTCCGCCTTGCCCTCGAGCCCGACGAGGCGCAGCAGCCGCTCGGCCTCGGCCGTCGCGGCGGCGCGTCCCTCGCGCGCGCAGCCGTAGAGCCGGCCGACGAGCACGTTGTCGCGCGCGGTGAGGCCGGCGAAGGGGCGGACGAGCTGGAAGGTGCGCGCCACGCCGCGCGCGCACACGCGATGGGGAGCGCGCCCCGCGATGTCGCGGCCGTGGAGCCGGATCCGGCCGGCGTCCGGCGCCAGCGCTCCCGCGATCAGGTTGAAGAGCGTCGTCTTCCCCGACCCGTTGGGGCCCATGACGCCGACCAGCTCGCCGGCGGCGAGCGTGAAGCTCACCTCGCTGACCGCCCGCACACCCCCGAACGCCTTGGAGACGCGCTCCACCTCCAGGAGCGTCATCGGGCCGGCACGCGCGGCTCAGCCGCCCCAGATCGCGCGCGCGGCGGCGGCGACCACCTCGAGCTTCCGGCGCTGGATCTCGGGCGAGATGCGGTTGCCCTCCATCGTGGAGGCGAAGCCGCACTGCGGGGAGAGCGCCAGCCGCTCGCGGGGGACGATCTTGGCCGCCGCCTCGACCCGCTCACTGAGCTCCGCCACCGTTTCCAGACGCGACTGCTTCGTCGTCACGAGACCCAGCACGACGATCCGGTCGTCGGGCATCGCGCGGAGCGGCTCGAAGCTCCCCGAGCGCTCGTCGTCGTACTCGAGGAGGAAGCGCTGGAACCGGGAGCGCCGGAAGACACGCTCGGCGATGGGCTCGTAGCCGCCGCTCGCGTAGAACATCGACTGGTTGTTGCCGCGGCAGATGTGGAGGCCGAACGTGACGCCGGGGTGGTCGCCGATCACCGCGTTGTCCATCTCGATGCAGGTGTCGATGAGCCGTTCGGGGTCGCTCCCGCGCTGGCGATAGCCCTCGCGCAGCGACGGGTCGAGGAGCGCCGCGTACTGGGGCGCGTCGATCTGGATATACGTACAGCCCAGGCGGACCAGCTCCTCGACTTCGCGGCGGGTGAAGTCCACCACGTCGGCCAGATAGGCGTCGCGCGTCGGGTACGCGGCGCGCGACTTCTCCGGATCGTAGTAGGCCGCCGCCTGCTGGGCGCTGATGAGCGTCGCCTTGCCCGGGCGGCGGGCCCGCGCGCGCAGGTAGGCGAACTCCTCGGCGCACATGCTCCGCCGCCAGCGGAGGCGCTCGACCACGACCGGGCGCTTGAAGACGAGCTGCTCCCCCTGCTCGTTGCGGAACGGGATCGCCCAGCCCCCGAACTTGTCGAAGCCGTCGAGGGCCTCGATGAGATGGCCGAAGAAGGCGTAGCGTCGCAGCTCACCGTCGGTGACGACGTCGAGCCCGGCTTGCTCCTGGAGCGCGACCGCCTCGTCCACGGCGCGGTCCTCGACCCGCTTGAACTCCGCCGCGCCGAGGCGGCCGCCCTCGGCGTTGCGGCGCGCCTCGGCCAGGTACGCCGGGCGCAGGAGGCTCCCGACCACGTCGCTCCGATAGTTTTCCATCAGTTTGTTCTGTCAACGCTTGTCGAACGGCGGCGCCGGGTACGCGAGCGGCATCGTCGCCGACTCCTTCGGCCAGACCAGCTCCTGCTTGCCGTTGAGCCACTGGATGAAGACGGACTGGACGATGCCGGTGCCGTCGGGACGGAACTTCACCGGCCCCACCACGGTCGCCATGTCGGTCGCCGCGATGGCGGCCCGGACCTTCTCGCGGTCGAGCGCGCCCGCGCGCGTCAGCGCGTTAGCGAGGATCTGCACGCACGCGTAGGCCGGGCCCGCGATCGGATCGGCCGGGCGCCCGTACTTCTTCTGGTGCGCCTCGTTCAGCTCCTTGACGCCCGGCGCTTTCACGGCATGGTGCCAGCCGGGGGCCAGGATCACGTAGTCGCCGTCCTTGCCGAGGTTCTTCGACCAGACCGGCGGATCCGGGGCGCGGATCAGGAAGAGCATCTTCGGCGTGTAGCCAAGCTCCTTCATCTGCTTGACCATCGTCATGCCGTCCGGAGGCGTCGGGAGCCCGAAGACGGCGTCGGCGCCGGCGCTCTTGGCCTTCAAGATCATGTCGGAGAAATCCTTGGCGCCTGGCGCGTACTCGGCCTGCACGACGATCTGATAGCCGGCCGCCTTGCCGGCGGCCACCCACGCGCGCGTCATCTCGGCGCCCCAGTCCGTCTTCTCCTGGAAGACGGCGACGGTCTTCACCCGCTCGGCGGCGGTCAGGGAGCCGAGGAAGCCGACGAGCTGCTCGCCGATGTCGGGCGACTTGAAGAAGGGCGAGAAGAGATAACGGAAGCCCTGCTCGTGGATCTTCTTGAGCGCGAAGGCGACGCCCAGGTACGGGATCTTGTTCTTCTCGGCGACCGAGGCGGCGGCCGCGTGGAGGTCGGAGCCGAAGCCGCCGAGATAGGCGATGACCTCCTGGCCGGCCAGGGTCTCGAACCGGCTCACCGTCTTGGTGGCGTCCGACTCGTCGTCGAGCAGGACGAGCTCGAGCGGCAGCTTCTTGCCGCCGACGCTGACGCCGCCCGTCGCGTTGATGTGCTCGACGGCGATCTCGTAACCGGCGCGCACCTGGGCCCCGCCCCCGCCGTAGCGGCCCGTGAGCGGGACCACGGCGCCCAGCTTGATGGTCTGGGCCGCCGCGGGCGACGGCCACGACGCCAGGACGAGCAGCAGGAGCGCGCTGAACGCCCTCGACACGAGCGAATCGAATCTCATCGGTGCCTCCATTGGATCTCGGGGTGGCGTCACTCTTGCACGAACACCGAGTCGCCGTCCACCACGAGCGTCTGCCCGGTGGAGTCGCGTCGGGACACGTCGTCTATACCACGCCGCGGAGCCAGACCGAAAGGTCTCGGAGCTCCGCGTCGCAGACCTCGTGCGCCATCGGATACTGGTGCCACTCGACGCGATAGCCCGCCTCGCGCAGGCGGTCGCGCGAGCGCCCAGCGCGCTCCAGCGGGATGGTCGGGTCGTGCGCGCCGTGGGCCATGAAGATCGGCACGTCGCGGTTCGCGGCGTGCGCCTCGGCAGCGAGCGTCGTCCCAAGCGGCAGGTAGGTCGAGAGCGCCATGATCCCCGCGAGGCGCTCGGGGTGGCGCAGCCCGGTCTGGAAGGCGATCGCCCCGCCCTGCGAGAACCCCGCGAGGACGACCTTCGACGCCGGGATCCCGCGCGCCGTCTCGCGCGCGATGAGCGCCTCCACCTTGCCCTGCGACGCGCGGATCCCCGCGTCGTCCTCGCGTCGCACGCCTTCGAGCGCGTAGACGTCGTACCAGGCGCGCATGCGCATCCCTGCGTTGAGCGTCACCGGCTGCACCGGCGCGTGGGGAAACACGAAGCGGATACCGGGCTTCGGGGGCAGGTCGAGCACGGGGACGATCGGCTCGAAGTCGTGGCCGTCCGCCCCGAGGCCGTGCAGCCAGATGACGCACGCCTCGGGCCTGGGCGCCGTCTCGACCTCGAGCGTCTCGAGGAGGCCGGTCACCGGGTTAGCCGCGGGGCGTGACCCACGTCTCCGACCACGCGAGGCAGGCGCTCGAGGACTGCCGGTCACCGCGCATCTCCGGCCACGGCCGAGCCGTGGCGACGCGCCCGTTCAGCTCGACCTGGGCGGATTTCGCCGGAAAGAACGTGCTGAAGACGCCGATCGGGCGATTGTTGAAGCCGGGCGGCAGCGTGAGCACGAACGGCTCGATGCAGTCCCACCAGGTCATGCGGATCCGGTCGGCGGTGGAGACGATCGTCTCGACGGCGGCCGACTGCGGCCCGCCGCTCCGCGAGAACTCGGCACCGAGGACGGGCAGACCCGTATCGGCGAAGGCGGGAAAGAGCAGCGTCTCGATCGTCCGCTGGAGCCAGCGCGCCACGGCGACGTTGTCCGCGTAGACGCGCACCCTGCCGTCGGTGAGCGCGCTCTGGATGAAGAGCGCGTGGCCGCTGCCGGCCGGGCACCAGAGCACGCGCCAGTGGCTCAGGCGGTCGGACTGCGTCTTGCCGCCGTCGGGGCTCAGGCGGATGAAGGAGTTCTCGCCGGTCATCAGGACGTCGGTGGGATCCACAGGCACGGCCATGATCGCTCCTCAGCGCTTCTTCGGCGGATGCGCGCGCACCGCCTCTTCGTTCACGTCGGTGCCCCAGCCCGGGCGCGCCGGCAGGCGGAGCGACTCGACCCTGGCGATTTTCATGGCCGGGAATATAGCACTGATTGGCGGTATGATTGCGCCGCCCAGTCATCCGAAAGAGGAGCGCCATGACAACACTCACCCAGTCCGTCAGCCTCGAGCGCCGCGGCCGCGTCGCCGTCATCACGGTGAACAACCCGCCCGTCAACGCGCTCAGCCAGCACGTCCGCCAGGGGCTGCGCGACGGCATCACGCAGGCCGGCGCCGATCCGGCCGTCGGCGCGATCGTCATCACCTGCGCCGGGCGGACTTTCATCGCGGGCGCCGACATCACCGAGTTTGGCAAGCCGCCGAAGGAGCCCGGCTTCCACACGGTCCTCGACCTGATCGAGGGCTCGCCCAAGCCGGTGGTCGCGGCCGTCCACGGCACGGCGCTCGGGGGCGGCCTCGAGGTGACGCTCGCCTGCCATTACAGAATCGGCGACAAGGCCGCGCGCTTCGGCCTGCCGGAGGTCAAGCTTGGCCTCCTACCGGGCGCCGGCGGCACGCAGCGGCTGCCGCGCGTGGTCGGCGTCGAGAAGGCGCTCCAGATGATCGTCAGCGGCGAGCCGATCCGGGCGGAGGAGGCCCTGAAGCACGGGCTCATCGACGAGATCACGGACGGCGACCTCACGGCCGCCGGTGTCGCCTTCGCCGAGAAGATCCTGAACGAGAAGCGCCCACTCAGGAAGATCCGCGACCTCGACGACAAGCTCGCGGCGGTGCGTGGCAAGCCCGAGGTCTTCGCGAACTTTCGCAAGTCCGTGACGCGGCAGACGCGCGGCTTCCGGGCGCCCGAGAACTGCATCAAGGCGGTCGAGGCGGCGGTGAGCCTGCCCTTCGACCAGGGCCTGAAGCGCGAGCGCGAGCTGTTCCAGGAGCTGATCACCTCGCCCGAGTCCAAGGCCCAGCGCTACTTCTTCTTCGCGGAGCGCGAGGCGGCCAAGATCCCCGACGTGCCGGGCGACACGCAGAGCCGGGAGATCAAGAAGGCGGCGGTGCTCGGCGCCGGCACCATGGGCGGCGGCATCGCGATGAACTTCGCCAACGCGGGGATCCCGGTGACGGTGGTGGAAGTGGCCCAGGACGCGCTCGACCGCGGCCTCGGCGTCGTGCGGAAGAACTACGAGGCGACCGCGTCCCGCGGCCGACTCACCATGCAGGACGTCGAGAAGCGCATGGGGTTGATCTCCGGCACCACCGACTGGGGCAAGATCGCGGACGCCGACATCGTGGTGGAGGCGGTCTTCGAGGAGATGCCGATCAAGAAGGAGGTCTTCGCGAAGATCGACAAGATCTGCAAGCCGGGGGCGGTGCTCGCCTCCAACACCTCCACGCTCGACGTGGACGAGATCGCCTCGGCCACCCAGCGGCCGGAGAGCGTGATCGGCATGCACTTCTTCAGCCCCGCCAACGTGATGCGGCTGCTGGAG
>JBGPIS010000135.1:0-6865 GCA_041484965.1 Methylomirabilia bacterium | reverse complement strand
CCGCCCGCATCGGCGCAGACGGGAACGTGCGCGACAGCGCCTGCTACTCGATCCGCGACTTCGAGTGGTCCGAGGTCAAGGCCGCCCTCGCGGCGCGCCTCAGGTGAGCGCGCGGCCGTCAGCCGGCGCGCTGTTGTAGAGTCTTAGCGTGAGCTCCTACCTCCCGGCGACCGACATGCCGCGCTTCATCCGGGAGCTGATGGAGTTCGTCGGGCTGGGCGACGACGACGTCGCCGCGATCCGCCGCACGGCGCCCGTCGTCCTCGCCCACGAGGCCGCGTTCACCGAGGCGCTCTACGACCACTTCCTCAAGTTCCCGGCCACGGCGCAGTTCTTCCTCGGCGAGGACGGTGAGCCGGACCTGGCGCGGCTCGAGCGGCGCAAGCACAGCCTCGGCCGCTGGCTGCGCGAGACGGCGCGCGAGGCGGCCCAAGTCGCGACGACGCAGGAGTTCTCCTACTACCTGCTCGCGGTCGGCCTCTCCCACAGCCATCGCGCCCAGGGCCCGGGCGGCCCCGTGCCGCCGCACTTCATGATCGGCGCGATGAGCCTCGCCCAGACCGCCCTGGCGCGGCTCTTCGGCGAGACGCTCGGCGACCCACAGGCCGCGCTCGACGCGAGCCGTGCCTGGAACAAGCTCCTGCTCGTGCACCTGAGCGTGCTGCTCCTCGGCTACGTGCCCCCCGCGCGCCGGTGACGCCCCAGGACAACGTCCCGCTCGCGCCGCGCACGACGCTCGCCGTCGGCGGCCCGGCGCGCTGGTTCGTCGAGGCTCACGACGAGTACACGGTGCTCGACGCCCTCGACTGGGCGAAGGCGCGCGGCCTCCCCCTCCTCGTCATGGGCGCCGGGTCGAATCTCGTCGTCGCCGACGAGGGCGTGGACGCGCTCGTGGTGAAGATCGACCTCCGCGGCGTCTACACGCGCGAGGTGGAGGGCCTGGTCGACCTCACCGCCGCGGCCGGAGAGCCGTGGGACGACTTGGTCCGTCGCGCCGTCGCGCACGGCTGGGCGGGCCTCGAGTGCATGAGCGGGATCCCGGGCCTGGTCGGCGCGACGCCGATCCAGAACGTCGGCGCCTACGGCCAGGAAGTGAGCGACACCGTCACCGAGGTGCGGGCGCTCGATACCGAGACCGGCGAGATCGTGACGCTCGCCAATCGTGACTGCTGCTTCGCCTACCGCGACAGCCGCTTCAAGAGCGTCGAGCCCCGGCGCTGGGCGGTCCTCTCGGTGAGCTACCGGCTCCAGCCCGGCGGCCTGCCGACCGTGCGCTACGCCGACGTCGAAAAGCACCTCGAGGATCGGCGTCTCGTCACGCCGACGCTCGCCGACGTGCGGGAGAGCGTGCTCGCGATCCGCCGGGCCAAGTCCATGGTGCTCGACGACCCGCGCGACCCGAACCGGCGGAGCTGCGGCTCGTTCTTCACGAACCCGGTCGTCACCACGGCTGAGCTGGCCCGGGTGGAAGAGCGCGTCAGCGACCGCGCGATGCCGCGCTGGCCCCAGCCCGACGGGCGCGTGAAGCTCTCGGCCGCGTGGCTCATCGAGCGCGCCGGCTTCAAGCGCGGCCATCGCCACAGAAACGTCGGGCTTTCCACCCGCCACGCCCTCGCGATCGTCTGCCACGAGGGCGCCCACGCCCGCGATGTCCTCGAGTTCGCGCGGCACCTCCAGCAGGCGGTCGAGGAGCGTTGCGGCGCGCGCTTGAGCTTCGAGCCCGTCGTCTGGGGTCAGCCGAGCTTGTAGACCTCGACGTCGACCGACTTCCCCTTCACCTGGACCGCGGGCAGCGGGACCAGATCGAACGTCCCGTCGAGGAGCCTGCGGGTCGTGCCGCTCACGAGGATGTCCGAGCCGAACTCCTTGGTGAGGCCCTGAATCCGCGAGGCGAGATTCACGGGGTCGCCGACGAGCGCGTAGGAGAGGCGCTCGCTGCTGCCGATGTTCCCGGCCAGCACGCGGCCCGTGTGGATGCCGACGCCGTGGCGGAGCGGCGGCTTGCCCGCGCGCTCGCGCGCGGCGTTCCAGCGCCGGAGTCGCTCGCGCATCTCGAGCGCCGCGCGCACGGCCATCTCCGGGTGGGCCGGGTCGGCCACGGGCGCGCCGAAGACCGCCTCGATCTCGTCGCCGATGAACTGGAGGACGAGGCCGCGGTGCTGCCGGATCGCCTCGTTCATCTCCGTGAAGTACTGGTTGAGGTCGCGCACGACCTCCTGCGGCTGCGTCGCCTCGACCCACGGCGTGAAGTCGCGGAGGTCGGCGAAGAGGATCGTCACTTCCCGCACCTGACCCTCGAGCGCGAGCCGGCCCGAGAGGATCTCGTCGCGGACCTCGGGACTCACGTACTTGCCGAAGGTCTCCTTGAGGAGCTCGCGCTCCCGGAGCCCCCCGACCATCCGGTTGAAGCCCTCCGCCACCGCGCCGAGCTCGTCGTTCGAGACGACCGGGCAGCGAGCGTCGAGGTCCCCGCGCTCCACTTCGGCCATCGCCGCGTGGAGGTCGCGGAGTGGCGTGGCGACACTGTTGGCGACGAAGAGCGCGAGGCCGATCGCCGAGACGACGCCGACCGCCACGAGGAAGACGATGGTGACGAGCATGTTGCCGACGAGCTGCGCGGCCGTCGCCGGGTCCGTGGCGAGGAGCGCGAGGGACCGGCGGTAGGCCATCACGCCGAGGAGCGAGAGCGGCACGGTGCCGAGCACCAGGAAGATCACGAGGAGCCGCGTTCTCACGCCGAGCCTGAAGACGCCCGCCACCGCGCTGACGTCGCCCTCCGGGAAGAACCTCGGCAGCTCCCTGCGCCACAGGCGCTCGATCGCGAAGAAGACGAACGCCGTCGTGACCAGCCCCGCGACGAACGTGATGCCGAAGACCTGCCGGAGCGCCCGCTCCGGAGTGAAGTGGCCCGCCATGAGGGGCCGCACGACGCCCCAGATGAGGCCGGCCAGCAACCACCCGCAGGCGGTGACCCCCGCGACCATGTACGGAAACACGACCGCCCGGCGTCGCGCCTCGGCCCACTCGGGGCCGCGCATGGTCGCGCCGCCGCCCGACCCGAGCACCCGCGACCATCGGACGATACACACGTCACCGACCAGCGCCAGCAGGGCGAAGCCGACCACGAAAAACGCGATCCTGCCCGGGCTCGACGCCTCCGGGAGCGCCATGGAGTCGATGAAGGCGAAGTACGAGAACGCCAGGAGCGCGCCGACCAGGTTCGCCGGCAGCGTCGCCGCGGCCAATTTCCGCCGGACTCGCCGCGGCTCCATCAGAGCACCCGCGTCGCGGCTTCGCCGCCGCGCTCGACCAGCCGCAGCGCGCCGCCCTCGACGTCCACGATCGTGACCGAGCAATGGTCGGGCGCGAAGGAAACAACGCGGTCGTCGCCGGTCGCGTGGCCCACGGCCACGTTGATCGCGATGTAGTGGCTCACGACCACGCTCGCCTCGGGGATCGCGGCGAGCGCCGCGATGACGCGGCGTCGCCACGCCTGGAGCTCGGGTGCCAGCTCCGACCAGCGTCCCGCCATCGCGCCAGGGAGCCACGCCCCGCGCTGCACGAGATCGTCCACGGGCGCCGGGATCTCCGCCACCGCCGGCTCGATCCGGGCCGTGCGCTGCCAGCGGAGCTCGAGGGGCGCCGCGGTCTCACGCGTGCGTCTCAACGGGCTCGCGACGATCGGCCGCGGGCCCAGCGGGGCGAGCCGCGCGGCGACCTCCTCGGCCTGGGCGACGCCCGTCGGGTCGAGCCCAGGGTCGCGCGCCTCGGCGAACGTCGCCGCGGCGCGACCGTGGCGCACAAGATAGAGCCTGACCATGTAAACTCTCCTCGCCATGATAGGCGCCTCGCCCCTCAGGAGGGAAGACCGCCGCCTCCTCACCGGCGCCGGCCGCTATCTCGACGACCTGCGGCGCGACAGCATGGTGCACCTGGGCGTCGTGAGGAGCGTCCACGCCCACGCCCGGATCCTCGCGATCCAGGCGAAGGCCGCGCGCGCCCTGTCCGGCGTCGTCGCCGTCTGGAGCGCCGCCGACCTCCCGGAGATCACGAAGCCCATCGGCACGGCGGTCACCGGCCGCCCGTTCGCCCAGCCCGTGCTGGCCCGCGACGTGGCGCGCTATGTCGGGGAGCCCGTGGGCGTCGTCGTCGCCGACGGCGCCTACCGCGTGGCCGACGCGCTCGAGCTCGTGGAGGTCGCGTACGATCCGCTGCCGCCCGTCGCCACCGTCCAGGAGGCGATGAAGACATCCGCCGCGCGCCTCCACGCGGGCTGGCCCGACAACGCGGCGCTCGTCGTGCGCGGCGCGGTCGGCGACGCCGAGGCGGCGCTCGCCACGGCCGACGTCGTCGTCGGTGGCACGTTCCGGCATCCGCGCCTGGCCGCCGTGCCCATCGAGACGCGCGGCGCCCTCGCGTATCGCGACGCCGAGACGGGCGCGCTCGTCGTCTGGTCCTCCCACCAGAATCCCTACCGCGTGCGCGACGCGCTCGCCGCGGTGCTCGGCCTCGCCGCCGAGAGCGTGCGCGTGATGATGCCCGACGTGGGTGGCGCGTTCGGCCCGAAGGGCTCCGTCTACTCGGAGGAAATCCTGGTCGCCGCCGCGGCGCTGAGGCTCGGCCGGCCGGTGAAGTGGGTGGAGACACGGCGCGAGGACTTCATGAGCCTGGGGCACGACCGCGAGCAGGAGCACGAGGCGCGCCTCGGCTTTGCCAGGGACGGCACGATCATTGCGCTCGAGGACCGCTTCTTCGCCGACGTCGGCGCCTACCCTGCGGAGGGCGCCGGGCTCACGGCGAACACGGTGAACCACATGCCCGGTCCCTACCGGGTGCCGGCCTACCGCGCGGTCGGCACGAGCGTCGTCACCACCAAGACGGTGAACGCCGCGTACCGCGGCGCCGGCCGGCCCGAGGCGGTGTTCGTGATGGAGCGCCTCATGGACTCGGGCGCGCGCCGCCTCGGCCTCGACCCGGCCGCGCTGCGCCGCCGGAACCTCGTCCGGCCCGAGGAGATGCCCTACCGGCCCGGTCTGACATATAAGGATGGGATCCCGATCGCCTACGACCCGGGCGACTTCCCCCGCGCGTTCGAGCGCGCGCTGGCACTCCTCCGCTACGACGCGTGGCGCGCGCGCCAGAAGGCGCAGGCGCGGACGTCGCGCCGCATCGGCGTCGGGCTCGCGTGCTACGCGCAGGGCACGGGGCTCGGCCCCTTCGAGGGCGCGACGGTGCGCGTGGACCCGAGCGGCAAGGTGTACGTCCTGATCGGCGTGGCCGCTCAGGGCCAGGGCCACGCGACGACGCTCGCCCAGATCGCGGCCGCGGAGCTGGGCGCGTCGTTCGAGGACGTGATAGTCGTCGCGGGCGACACGACGCTCTTCCCGTTCGGCATGGGCACCGGCGGAAGCCGCGTCGCCGCCAACGCGGGGCCCGCGGTAGCGCGGACGGCGCGCGAGGTGCGCGAGCGCGCGGCGCGCGTGGCGGCCGAGCTCCTCGAGTGCGCGCCCGCGGACGTCCGCATCGAGCAGAGCCGCGCGCACGTCGTGGGTGTCCCCGATCGCTTCCTGCCGCTCGGGCGCCTGGCCCAGGCCGCCGTGAAGTCGAAGGCGCTCAAGCCCACCGGCGAGCCCGGGCTGAACGCGTGCACCTACTTCTATCCCGACACCGTCACCTGGGCGTTCGGCACTCAGGCGGCAGCCGTCGAGGTGGACGTCGAGACCTGCGCGATCCGCCTGCTCGCTTACGCGATCGTCCACGACAGCGGCCGCGCGATCCACCCGGCGATCGTGGAGGCCCAGCTCCAGGGCGGCGCCGTCCAGGGGATCGGCGCGGGCCTGATGGAAGAGATCGTCTACGACGAGCGCGGCCAGCTCCTCACGGGAAGCCTCATGGACTACGCCATCCCGAAAGCCGACGAGCTTCCGCCGCTCCGGGTGGGGCTCGAGGAGCACCCGTCGGTCATCAACCCGCTCGGGATCAAGGGCGTGGGCGAGAGCGGCGCCATCCCCGGGGCCGCGGCGATCGCCAACGCCGTCGAGGACGCGGTGGCCGATCTCGGCGTCGTGATCCACGAGGCGCCGGTGACGAGCGCGCGGCTCTTTCGGCTCCTCCGGGCGGCGCGGGCGCGGTAAGCTGGAGTCGCCATGCGGGTGCTGATCGTCGAGGACGAAGAGGCCGTCCGCAAGGTCTTCAGCGACTTCGTGACGGCACTGGGCCACCAGCCCGTCGCGGTCGAGACCGCGGAGCTGGCGCTCGAAGAGCTCCGGACCGGCCGGCCCGACGCGATCCTGCTCGACCTGCGCCTGCCGGGCATGAGCGGCCTCGCGTTCCTGGATCACCCCGCCGCCCGCGCCGCGCGCGTTCCCGTCGTCGTCGTCTCCGGGATTGCCACCGAGAGCGAGGCGAGCACGTGCCTCTGGCTCGGCGCGCTCGACTACATCCAAAAGCCGCTCGCGCTCGACCGGCTGAGCGCCGTGCTCGAGGCCCTCGCGCTGCATGCCGACTCGCCGGAGCCCGCCGAGCCAGGGCGCCGCGGGGAAAGGCGGCCCGCGCCGCGGGTCTCGGTGAAGTTCCCGGTGAACCTGATCTCCGACAAGGGCAACGTCTGGCCGGGCACGTGCCGCCAGCTCAGCGCGACCGGCATGAAAGTGCAGACGCACGTCCGGCTCAGGCCCGGCGGCACGGTGCGGGTCGGCTTCACGCCGGCGGACGGCGGCCCACCCCTGGACGAGGTCGCGCTCGTCATCCGCGTGGACGACGACGGGATCGCGCTTCGGTTCATGGACCTCCGGCCCTCGGAGACGCGGCGCCTCGACGCGCTCGTCGAGCGGCTGCTCGTCTCGCCACGCGCCTAGCACGGATT
>JBGPIS010000134.1:0-6916 GCA_041484965.1 Methylomirabilia bacterium | reverse complement strand
CGCATGAACGGCAGGAGCCCCAGGAGCCCGAAGAAGAAGATCGAGAACAGCCAGAACTCGTCCGCGTACGCCAGCACCTGCGCCTGGGCGAGCGCCTCGCGGTAGATCATGAGCATCGCCCGGTCGTGGGCCGTGAACAGATCGTTCCCCTGCTTGACGAACGCCGCGGTCCAGTCTTTGAGCCGGGCCGCGGTCTCCGCGCTCCAGACGTTCACGTGGCCGATCAGCGCCGTCTGGTGGTACTGGCTGCGCCGGCTGAGGAGCGTCGTGGCCAGCGCCACCCCCACGCTGCCGCCCGCGTTCCGCACCACGTTGAACGCGGCCGTCGCGTTGCCGAGCCGGTCCATGCTGACCGTCGCCAGCGCGAGGGTCTGGAGCGGCACGAAGACGAACCCCATGCCGAGCCCCTGGACGAAGCGCGGCCACGCGAGGTTCCAGTAGTCCACGCCGATCGTCATGTTCGACATCATCGCCAGGGCGACGCCGTTGATGAGGCAGCCCGTCCCGAGCAGGAGGCGCTGGTCCACGCGGGCGACCAGCCTGCCCGCGATGAGCAGCGAGATCATGTTGCCGAGCCCGCCCGGCGCGAGCACGAGCCCCGAGGTCCACGCGTCGTAGCCGAGGAGCGTCTGGGTGTAGAGCGCCAGCAGCAGCATGCTGGCGTAGAAGCCGAAGATGGCGAACAAGATGACCACGCTGGCGAGCGCGAAATTCCGGTCATGGAACACCGTGAGGTCGAGGATCGGCTCGCGGCTCGTGAGCTCGCGCGCGACGAAGCCCGCGAGGGCGCACGCCGCCAGTACGGCGAGCGCGGTGATGAGGCGCGAATCGAACCAGTCCTCCCGCTGTCCCCAGTCCAGGGTCAGCTGCAGGCACCCGAACCCCACGACCATGAGGACGAGCCCGGCCGCGTCCACGCGTCCCGGCTTCTTCGCGAAGGGCGAGTCGAACACGAACGCGCTCGCCATGATGAAGCCGAGGAAGCCGATCGGCAGGTTGATGTAGAAGATCCAGCGCCACGACCAGTTGTCGGCGATCCAGCCGCCGAGGGTCGGTCCCAGGATCGGGCCCATCATGATCCCGACGCCCCAGAGGGCCATCGCCATGCCCCGCTGCTTCAGCGGGAAGATCTCCCAGAGGATCGCCTGCGAGATCGGGATGACGGGGCCGCCGCCCATCCCCTGGAAGACCCGCGCGAAGACGAGGAAGCTCAGGTTCGGCGCGATGCCCGAGAGGAACGAGCTCACGGTGAAGAGGACCGTGCAGATCAGGAAGAACCGGCGGCGGCCGACCAGCCCGGAGAGCCAGCCCGTCGCCGGGATGACGATCGCGTTCGCGGCGAGGAAGGACGTGAGGACCCACGACATCTCGTCGACGCCCGCGGAGAGCGAGCCCTGCATGTGGGGCAGCGCCACGTTGGTGACGCTCGTGTCGAGCACCTGCATCACGGCCACGAACATGACCGAGACGGTGATCGCCCACTTCCGGGCGGGCGAGAGCTGCGGGCCGGTCTCGCCGTTCACTTGACGCGGATCGCGACGGCCACCGACATGCCGGCGCGCAGCGTGTCGGGGGTTCCGACCTCCCTGGGGTCGAGCAGGATCTTCACGGGCACGCGCTGGACCACCTTCACCCAGTTGCCGGTGGCGTTTTCGGGCGGGAGCAGCGAGAAGCGGGCGCCCGTGCCGGCGGAGAGCGAGTTGACGACGCCGGAGAAGACCCGGTCCGGGAAGCCGTCCGCGCGGATCTCGGCCCGCTGGCCCACCCTGACGCGCGCGAGCTGCGTCTCCTTGAGGTTCGCGAGCACCCACACCTCGTGGAGCGGCACGATCGCGAGGAGCGGCTGACCCATCTGCACGATCTGCCCCACCTCGACCGCGCGCTTCGAGACGACACCGTCGAGCGGCGCGCGCACTTCGGCGTACTGGAGCTGGAGCTCGGCGAGCGCGAGGTCGGCCTGCGCCTCCTTCAGACGCGCCTCGGCACGGCTCACCTCGGCGTCCTTCATCGCGAACTGATGCGTCTGGCTCTCGGCGCGCGCGACCGTGGCCCGCGCCTCGACCACGCGCTGCTTGGCCTGGTCCACGCTGTGGAAGCGCGTGGCGAGCTCCGCCTCGGTCTGCTGGACCTCGCGCTCGGTGGCGACGAGCCGGCGCTGCGTCGCCTCGACGGTGGCGTTCGCGGTGTCGGAGGCCGCCTCGGCGCGGTCGAAGTCGCGACGCGCGACGAGGTCGCTCTTGAGCAGCGCGCGCTGCCGCTCGAGCTCCCGGCTCGCCTCGCGCCGGGCGCTCTCCGCCCCCGCGACGTCGGCGCGCATGGCGGCGACCGCGGCGCGCCGGACCTCGAGCCCCGCGCGCGTCTCATCCACCGCCGACGCGGCCACGCGGACGGCGACCACCGCCGCCTCGAAGTTCGCGCGTGCCTGGTCGATCTGCGCGCGCGTCGACTCGCGCGTGAGCGGCACGTCGGAGCGCGCCGCGCGCAGCGACGCCTCGGCCGTCGCGACGGCCGCGCGCGTCTGCGCCACCTTCGCCTCGAAGTCGCGCGGATCCACGCGTAGGAGGAGGTCGCCCCGCTTCACCGCCTGGTTGTCGCGGACGAGCATCTCGGCGACGTGGCCCGCGACCTTCGCGCTGATGGGCGAGATCGTACCCTCCACGTAGGCGTCGTCGGTCGAGACCCAGTGGACCGCCTGGTACCAGGCCCAGCCGCCGTAGGCGAGCGCGACGGCGCCGACGACGGCGCCGATGAGGAGGACGGCGCGCGCTCTCACGACCGCGGCGTCCTCTCCGCGAAGTCCGCGAGGACGCTAATCGTGGGTGAGCGGGATCAACCGTCCCGCTGCGTCGAAGGGCAGCGGCGCGGGATCGGTAAGCTGCAGGAGGTCGCCGTGCTTGGCGACGTCGGGCAGGAGCCCCTCGGACACCTCGATCTCGCCCAACCGCAGGGTGTTCTTGATGCGGATGACGCGCGCCTTCTCGGGCGGCGTCAGACCGACGCACGAGAGCGCCGTCTCGATCGCCTCGCGGTCGGTCTCGTAGGTCGCCGGGACCTTGGCCCCGCCCGGTGCGCACGCGGTGATGGCGTTGATGAGCGTCGGCTTCATGTCGATCTTGTCCACGAGCCGGCGGGTCGTGAAGTCGGCGTTGCCGATACCGACCGCGTTGCCGTAGCTCTCCTCGGTGAGGTCGAGCGCCACGATCCAGAGGATCTTCGGGTCGGTCGGGAAGGGCTCGTGCGGGTTCGAGGGGCGCCCGATGACGTTCGTGTCCATGCCGGCGCCGGAGATGTTCTTGCCCATCTCCTCGACGATCAGCACGTCGATGGGGGAGAAGGGCAGGCGCGCCATCCACTCGCGCGCATCCTTGAGGAGCCGGCGCTCGCCCGCTTCCAGGTTCTCGGCGTTGAACGCCTCGATGCGCGCCGTCTCGTCATAGCCGTTCTCGACGATCGCGACGCCGACGCCGATGCGCGCCTTCGCCAGCATCTCGCGGCCGACCGAGGTGATGACGGCCTCGTAGCCGTGGTGGATGTTCGCGCGGTGGTACTGGAGGGCGCCCGTGTGCTTGCCGAGCCCGATCGTCATCATCTTGAACAGGCCCGATTCGATGGAGCCCTTGAAGTCCGTGTGGAGTTTCACGCGGTTGACGAGGCCGATCCAGTCGGCCTCCGCCGCATAGCGGTCGCACCACACCGGGAGCCCGAGCGCCTCGCCCACCTGGACGACCTCCATGGTCGCGCGGATCGGGCAACCCATCGTCGCCTCGGTGATGCCGTAGTGCTCGAGGACCGAGAGCTGGCCTTCGGGCGTCCCCCCGCCGTGGCTGCCCATCGCGGGGAACACGAAGGGCCGGGCGCCGATGTCGTGAAGCCACCGCACGGTCGCGCCGACGACCACGTCGATGTTGGCGATACCCCGGCTGCCCGCGCCCACGGCGACCGTGTCGCCGCGCTGGATCTTGAGCGCGGCGCCGGCGAGCGCCTCGCGGACCGCGCGCGGGATGTCCGCGACGCGGGGGCGGGCGAAGGTCTGGCGCACTCTGAGCATCCGCGGCAACGCCATCGTGGGACGCCTCCTGGGTGCTCCCGTAATACCGGGCGGCGTCGGGGAAGTCAAAGAGTTTTTGGCGGCGGATTGTGCTATATGTATTGGCCAGTTTTCATGTTTAGCTCCCCGGCCCGCACCGTGCGCGTAGTCCTCGCAGGCCTGCTGCTGACGGCGGGCGGCTGCGGGTGGCTGCGGGTCGCGCCGACGCCGATCCTGCCGGCCGAAGAGCTCTATGCGATCGGCGAGGACAACCTCAACCAGAAGCGCTACGACCCCGCGCGGGAGAGCTTCAAGAAGATCGCCGAGCGTCACCCCAACTCCTCGTATGCCGCGCGCGCCCGCTTCCTCATCGGGGAGGCGTACTACCGCGAGGGCGAGTTCGACAAGGCCATCAAGGAGTTCGAGTCCTTCCTGTCGTTCTTCCCGCGCCACCAGATCGCCGACCTCGTCCAGTTCCGGCTGGCGATGAGCTACTACGACCAGGTCAAGCCCGTCGAGCAGGATCAGGGCCTCACGCAGAAGGCGCTCAACCAGTTCAGGAAGCTCGTCAAGGAGTACCCGGAGAGCCGGTACGCCACCGAGGCGCTCGCCAAGATCGACGTCTGCCGGGGCCGGGTCGCCCAGAAGGAAGTGTGGGTCGCCAACTACTACTTCACGCAGGCCAACCCGAGCGGCGCCCGGCAGCGGCTCGAGCTCGTCCTCCGGGATTACCCGCGCGCGCTGGTGGTGCCCGAGGCGCTCTACCTGCTCGCCGAGGTGAACTTCTACGAGGGCAAGAACGCGGAGGCGGTCAAGCTCCTGCGCCGGCTGTCGGAGGAATACGGCTACACCGACTTCGGGCGGCGCGCCCTCCAGCGCCTGAGAGCCCAGAAGTAACGCGCGTGCACGACATCGTCGACCTGCGCTCCGACACCCTCACGCTTCCGACGCCCGAAATGCGCGAGGCGATGGCCCGCGCGGAGGTGGGCGACGACGTCTGGGAGGAGGACCCGACCGTCAAGCGGCTGGAGGCCATGGCGGCGGAGCGCATGGGCAAGGCGGCCGGCCTCTTCGTCGCCTCGGGCACCATGGGCAACCTCACCTCCGTCGTGAGCCACACGCGGGCCGGCCAGGAAGTGATTCTCGACCTCGACTCCCACATCTTCAACTACGAGGTGGCGGGCTCCGCCGTCATCGGGTCCGTGCAGATGCGCCCGGTGAAGACGGCGCGCGGCTTCCTCTCGCCCGAGCAGGTGCGCGAGGCGCTGCGGCCGGCCAACGTCCACATCCCGCCGACCGGCCTCGTCTGCCTCGAGAACACGCACAATCGGCACGGCGGGACGTGCTGCACGCCCGAGGAGATCGGCGCCGTGGCGACCGTGGCGCGTGCCGCGGGCGTCCCGGTGCACCTCGACGGCGCGCGCATCTTCAACGCCGCCGTCGCGCTCCGTCGCCCGGCGCGGGAGTTCGCCCGCGACGTGGACTCCGTGACGTTCTGCGTCTCCAAGGGGCTCGGCGCGCCCGTCGGCTCGGTGGTGTGCGGCTCGCGGGACTTCATCCAACGGGCCCGCGGCGTCCGCAAGATGGTCGGCGGCGGGATGCGCCAGGCGGGCGTGATCGCGGCGGCGGGCATCGTCGCGCTCGAGCAGATGGTGGACCGGCTGGCGGAGGACCACGCCAACGCGCGCCGGCTGGCCGAGGGCCTCGCGAAACTCCCGCGGCTCCGCGTGGAGCTCGCGAACGTGCAGACGAACATCGTCATCTTCGGGGTCGAGCGGCCCGGCGAGCCGGGCCTCGCCAACGCCGCGACGAGCGAGCTGGTGGCGGGCTGCGCCGCGCGGAAGGTCAAGATCCACGCGATCGGCCCCACGTCGATCCGCTGCGTCACGCACAAGGACGTCGACGCCGAGGACATCGAGCGCGCGCTCGAGGCCTTCGGCGAGCTGACGAGCAGATGGTAGTACGAGCCGCAGGCCGTCGCGGGGCTGGGGCCCCGCCGGCCGAGGCAAGCGCTGAAATGGGTCGGTAATCAGGGGGCGCCATGGCCGAGCGACTTCTCGATGTGAAAGGCCTGAAGACGTACTTCTTCACGGACGAGGGCGTCGTCCGGGCCGTCGATGGCATCGACCTCTACATCAACAAGGGCGAGACGCTCGGCGTGGTCGGCGAGTCCGGCTCCGGCAAGAGCGTGACGGCCCTGTCCATCATGCGGCTGATCCCCACGCCGCCCGGCCGTATCGTCGAGGGGACGATCAACTACAACGGCAAGAGCCTGCTCGACCTGCCCCCGAAGCAGATGCGCAAGATCCGCGGCAAAGAGATCTCGATGATCTTCCAGGAGCCGATGACCTCGCTGAACCCGGTGTTCACGGTCGGCGAGCAGATCGCCGAGGCCGTCCGCCTCCACGAGGGCCTCGGGCGGCGCGACGCCATGGACAAGACGGTCGAGATGCTCAAGCTCGTGCACATGGCGAACGCCGAGCGTCGCGTGAAAGAGTACCCCCACCAGCTCTCGGGCGGCATGCGCCAGCGCGTGATGATCGCGATGGCGCTGTCGTGTAACCCCAACCTCCTCATCGCCGACGAGCCGACGACCGCGCTCGACGTGACCATCCAGGCGCAGATCCTCGAGCTCCTCAACGAGCTGAAGGCGAAGCTCGGCATGGCGATCATGCTGATCACCCACGACATGGGGGTGATCGCGGAAACCGCGCAGCGCGTCGTCGTCATGTACGGCGCGCAGGCGGTCGAGTCGGCGGCGGTTACGGAGCTGTTCAAGGAGCCGCTCCACCCCTACACCCAGGGGCTCCTGCGCTCCATCCCGCGCATCGACCTCGCCGCCACGAAGCGGCAAAAGCTCGAGGCGATCCCCGGCACCGTGCCGACGTT
>JBGPIS010000133.1:0-6980 GCA_041484965.1 Methylomirabilia bacterium | reverse complement strand
CGAAGGCGGTGGCCGCGCTGGGCCCGCCGAACGCCATGCGGCTCATGTTCCATCCGCACGCGTTCCGGCCCCACATCGTGAACTGGGAGGCCACGGCGGCGTCGCTGATCCAGTGGCTCCACCGCGATGCGGTGAGCGGGTTCGGCGGCGCCGAGGCGCGCGGCCTGCTGGAGGAGCTGCTGTCGTATCCGGACGTGCCGCGTCACTGGCGCAGCCTCGACCTCGACGCCTCGACGGCCCCGTTCCTGCCGATCGAGTTCCGCAAGGGCGAGCTCACCCTGCGCTACTTCACGACGCTCACGAGCCTCGGCACGCCCCACGACATCACGCTCCAGGAGCTCCGGATCGAGTCCTTCTTCCCGGCCGACGAGGCGACCGAAGAAGCCTCGCGGCGTCTGGCCGGCGGCTGACTCCGGCGCTCACCCCTTCGGCAAGCCCAGCACGCGCTCGCCGAGGATGTTGCGCTGGATCTCGCTCGTCCCCGCCGAGATCGTGTACTGACGGGCGGCGAGCACGCGGTTGAACCAGCGCGGGGCGTCGGGGACGAGCTCGCTCCCCTCGTTGACCAGCGCGTGCATCCCCAGCAGCTCGCCCGCCGCGTCCGAGATGCGGACGCCCAGCTCGGACCCGAAGACCTTGAGGACCGAGCCCTCGGGCCCCGGCGGCTCGCCGCGGAGCTGGCGCGTGAGGTTTCTGAGGCGCGTGTACTTGAACGCCTCGCAGTCGATCGCGAGCTGCGCCAGCCGCTGGCGGACCGAGGGATGCTCCCACGCCGGCCGCCCGTCGAGCGGCACCCGCTTCGCCAGCGCGATGAGCCGCGCCACCTGCGCCACATGACCACGCGCGCCGGCGGAGTGACGCTCGTACATGAGCGTCGTCGTCGAGACCTTCCACCCCTGATTCAACGGGCCGAGCAGGTTCGTCTTCGGCACGACCACGTCGGTGAAGAAGACCTCGTTGAAGTGGTGGTGGCCGGTCATCAGCACGAGCGGCCGCACCGTGATCCCCGGCGTCGTCATCGGCACCAGGAGGCAGCTGATCCCCTGGTGCTTCGGCGCGTCGGGGCTCGTGCGGACGAGCAGGATGATCCACTGGGCGAAGTGCGCGCCCGACGTCCACACCTTCTGCCCGTTGACGACGAAGTGATCGCCCTCGTCGACCGCGCGCGTCCGGAGGCTGGCGAGGTCAGAGCCGGCGCCGGGCTCGGAGAAGCCCTGACACCAGATCTCGTCGGCGTTGAGGATCGCCGGCAGATGGCGGCGCTTCTGCTCCTCGGTGCCCCAGTGGATGATCGTCGGGCCCACCAGGTTGAGCCCCATGTTGCCCGGGAGCACCGGCGCCCGCGCCGCGGCGTACTCCTCGTCCCAGATGACCCGCTCGATCAGCCCGGCGCCGCGGCCGCCATACTCCGTGGGCCACGTGATGCCGACCCAGCGGGCGGCGTGCATCGTCTTCTGCCAGGCGCGCCGGCGCTCGAACGTCTCGCGATCGGATGCCACCCGATCGTCGGCCGGATCGTCGAGACAGAGGTCGGCAG
Organism: Methylomirabilia bacterium; assembly: GCA_041484965.1. Taxonomy (GTDB): domain Bacteria; phylum Methylomirabilota; class Methylomirabilia; order Rokubacteriales; family CSP1-6; genus JBGPIS01. The sequence continues at coordinate 5,443 of JBGPIS010000133.1, read as the reverse complement.
GGAGGTTCGCCGCGAGCCAGCCGCGGAGCTCCTTGCGGAAAGCTTCGTGGACGGACGAGTACTCGAAGTCCATGTCGTGATCTCCAGTGGCGCGAGCCGAGGCTAGTCGGCGCGCGCCATCGGTGTCAAGGACGGCGGCACGCGCTATGATGCGGGCATGGAACGCACTAGCGTCAGGCGGCCCCGCCGCCGCCCGTCCACGCCCCCGGCTGACGCCATGCTCCCGGTGCCATCCCCAGAGCCGGCCGACGCGCGCGCGCTCGAAGTCGCCGCGCCCGAGGCGCCCGCCGTCGAGCACGAGCCGGTCGTGCCGCTTGCCACGCCCGAGCCCGCCTTCGCCGCGCGCGTGGCGCCGCCCGCGCCGGAGCCCCCGCTGCCGGCGAACCGGCGCGCGATCTTCTTCGACGTCGAGAACACGAGCCACGCCGGGCACATCGCGCGGGTGATCGAACATCTCACCATCGACCACCTGGGCTGGCGCACCGAGTTCGTGGCGGTCGGGAACTGGCGCGTGATCGGCCTGGAGACGGCGCGTCTCCTCGCGCGCTACGGCGCCCAGCTCGTCCACAGCGCGCCCGCCACCGGCGTGAAGGACTGGAGCGACCTCCGCATCGCGGTGAGCGCGGGCGTGTGGCTGGCCGCCGCGCGTCCCGGTGACGTCCTGGAGATCGTGTCGGACGATCGCGCCTTCGACGCCGTGGGCGACGTGGCGACGGCGCTCGGCATCGCCTTCCGCCGGCTCTCCTCGCGCGTGCTCGCCGGCGCGCCGCAGGCGGAGCCGCGCGAGGTCCCGTCGGCGGGTGCGACCGGGCGGGGCCGCGGGCGGCGGGGCCGGCGCAGCGGGCGCGCGCCGGCGGCGGTCGCCGAGTCGCGGCGGGCCGAGCCGCGCCGTCACGAGCCGGCGCCCGCCGCCGCCGCCGCCGGCGCGGCGCACACGACGCCCCACGACGAGCTTCTCAGCATCGTTCGCGAGCTGGTCCAGGGCAGGGCGACGGGTGCCGTCCTCATCGACACGCTGTCTCGGACGCTCAAGGCGCGGGGCTTCAGCCGCCCGGCCGGCTCGCCGCGGCTCATCACGCGGCTCCGGCGGATCAAGGAGCTCGCGGTGAGCCCGGTGGGCATGATCACGCTGACAGACGAGGCGGCGCAGGCCGAGCCCGTCGAGGCCCCGGCCGTCGCGGCGTCCGAGCCCGAGCCGGCGGCACCGCGCCGCCGCCGGCGGGGGCGACGGGGCGGGCGGGGCCGGCGCCGCCCGGCTAGCGGCGGCGCAGGACCTTGAGCAGCGCCCACACGAGGCCGAACCCCGCGCCGAACGCGAAGGCGGCCTGGGGTCCGAACAGCACGCGGTTGCCCTCGCCCTTGAAGTCGCGCGTGACGAGAAGGCCGATCATGCTGTCGCGCACGCGCGCCGACTCGGCCGCGACGACGACGCTCGCCGTCTGATCCAGCTCGGCTTCGCGCGCGACGACGACCGTCACCGCGCTCAGCTCCAGCTCGGCCTCGTTCGCCAGCACGCCGCCGATGGTGCTCGCCGTGACGTCCAGCTCGCCGGCGCGCGCGAGCAGGATGCCGCCCTGCTTCACCTCGACCTCGTCGGCCTGCACGTTCACAGCGCCGCCCTGACGGATCATCACCTCGTGGGCCGCGATCGACTGCGCGCCGCCCTGACGGATCGTGACGGTCTCTTCCACGCGGGTCTCTTCGCGGTCGCCGTTCTCTGGCATGTCGTTCTCCTAGCTCGCGACGAGAATCGTCGCGGCCTTCGCCCGCAGCGCGTCGGGCAGGGGCGTGGGTCGGCGCGCGTCCATGTCGAGGTGCACGCCGAATTGCTCGAGCGCGGCGACGCGCTCGCCGCTCCGCTCGTTCGTCATCACGTGGAGCAGCCGCATCGAGGAGCTCCCCACGTGGAGCAGCGCCGAGCGAACGCAGATCGAATCGCCGGGACGGAGCGGGCCGGTGACCTCGAGCTGGAACTCGAACGTCGAGAAGCCGCGGCGCTCGTCACGCTGGTAGCCGGGCGTCATCCCGAAGCCCGCGATCGCGTGGCTGTTGGCCGCCGAGAAGCGGTGGATGTGGTGGGAGAGCGCGCTCTGCCCGAAGACGTCCATCTCCCACGGCTTGACGGTGTCGCGCGCGGTCTGCCGGAAGCCCTCGAGCCCGCGCGGCCGCGGGCGACGCTCGCGCGGCGGTCCGTCCCACTGGACGGTGCGCGCCTCGGCGGCTCGGCGCTGCTCCGCGCTGAGGGGGACGGCGGCCCGATTCTTCAGCTCCACGTGGCGCAGGGTCTGCTCGACCGTGGTGCAGAGCGCGCCGCTCTCCGAGTTGAAGAGCCTGTGGCCGAGCACGAGGCCGTCGGGCTCGACGCCGATGACGCCGCTCTCCATGTGCATGATGTCGCCTACGCGCAGCTCGCGCTGATAGCGGACGTAGCAGTCGGCGGTCAGGCAGGCGCGCGCGTCGCGCTCGGCATGACTCGCGCCGAGGTCGAGCGCCTCCAGGAGGCCCAGGCCGGCGTCGGCGAAGCGGGAGAAGTAATAGGCGACGGTGAGGTGGTCGTTATGATCCACCTCCCAGCGGGAGACGACCCCGCGATAGGTCTCGAGCCAGCTCACGTTTTCCTCCGTTCGTGGAATCCCTGAGGACCCTTGCTACAATCCTAACGTCATGGACAGCGTAAACCAGACCCGGCTCTCCCCGTCCGCCGATCTCCGGACGGCGCTGACGACCGACCCCCAAGGCTTCCCGTTCAAGACCGAGCTGAGCCTCGCGCCCCTGATCAGTTTCTGGTCACGGCAGTTCGGGAACCCCTTGTCGCCCAAGGGACGGTTCGCCCGGATCGTGAGCGAGGAAGCCGAGAAAGCGCCCGAGCTGTCCTGGCCGATCACCGATCTCTCGGTCATCGCCCGATATCGCGAGCTCGTCGACGTGCTGATGGCGACCGTCTTCCCGCCGGCCTCCTTCGAGCAGGAGTTCGGTGCGGCGTTGGTCCCGTTCCATCTGAGCTCGTTCTACGCGACGCCGGCCTTCGCGCGCCTGTTCATGGGCGACGGCGGCGCGATCCGCGGCAGCCTGAGCCTCGACGCCGCGACCCTGAACGCGATGCGCCGCCTGCACGCCTACGCGCTGGTGCTCAAGCGCGTCTACGACGTCGAGCTGAACCTCGATTACCCCGCGACCCTGACGGTGACCGATCCGGACACGGGCCTCGACCGCCATTTCAGGGTGGAGTTCGACCCGCGGTTCGTCGAGGTGGAGCCCGTGGGCCCGGTGCTGCCGCTGCCCGACGCCGTCCGGCAGCGCCCGCGCGACGTTTTGCTCGACCCCGACCTGCTCCGCGACGCCATCCCGCCGGAGGGCTTCGTGTTTCGCGGGTTCACGGTCCTCAGAGCCGTCGAGGTGACGATTCGCGAGGTGCTCTCGTCGCTCAAGCGCGACCTGATCGACAAGGAGTCGATCGTCTCCAACACCCTCTTTCAGGTGCTACAGCAGCGGCTGCGGACGCTCTTCCGACGACCCGAGCTCCGTTTCGGCCTGGCCGCGCTCGAGGGCGACCGGGTGCTCGTCCTCAACTACGGCGCGAAGTCCGACCACGCCTGCATCTTCGCCGACTCCAGGCACCTCTCGACCTCGGACTTCGCCGGGTCCATCTACGAGCGCGCGGTGAAGCAGGGGGGCCCGCTGATCATCGAGGACTTGAGCGCCATGCCCGGCCGGACGCCGGTGGACGACGAGGTCCTCCAGAGCGGGGTCCGCAACATCATCGTGGCGCCCCTGCGTTACCAGGACGAGATCATCGGCACGCTCGAGCTCGGCTCGCCGCGGCCGGGCGATCTCGACGCGTCGCACCTGCCGCTGCTCCACGAAGTGCTGCCGCTCTTCTCGATGGCGGTCCAGCGGAGCATGGGGGAGCTCAACAGCCGCATCCAGGCGGTCATCAAAGAGAAGTGCACGGCGATCCATCCCGTGGTCGAGTGGCGGTTCCGCAAGGCGGTGCTCAAGGGCATCGAGCAACACGCCGAGGGCGGCGCGAGCGGGAGCCTCGAGGTCGAGCCCATCGTCTTCGAGCGCGTCCACCCGCTCTACGCGCTCTCCGACATTCGTGGCTCGTCCATCCAGCGGAGCCTCGCGATCCAGGCCGACCTGCTCGGCCAGCTTCGCCTGGCGAAGGACGTCGTGCAGGCCGCCCACGAGGCGCGCCGGCTGCCGGCGCTCGACGAGCTGCTCTACCGGCTGGGCAAGCACATCGCCCGGATCGAGAAGAATCTGAGATCGGGCGACGAGGTGGGGATCATCAGTTTCCTCCGCGCCGACGTCGAGCGCCAGTTCGACACCCTCATGGAGTTCGGCGTCGCGGTGCGCGAGCGCGTCGCGGCGTACCGGGCGGCGCTCGACCCGCGGATCGGCACGGTCTACGCCCGGCGCCGGCTCTTCGAGGAGAGCGTGACGCGCATTGCCGACACGATCTCGTCCTACCTCGACCTCGAGGAGCAGGCCGCCCAGGCGATGTTCCCGCACTACTTCGAGAAGCAGAAGACCGACGGCGTGGACCACCAGATCTACGTGGGCGCCTCGCTCGTGGAGGACGGCCGGTTCGACCCGCTCTATCTCAAGAGCTTGCGGCTCTGGCAGCTCATGGTCACGTGCGGCGTGGCGCTCCGCGCGGACCAGCTCCGCGACCGGCTCGCGGTGCCCCTCGAGACGACGCACCTGATCCTCGTCCAGCATGCGCCGCTCTCGATCCGCTTCCGCTTCGACGAGAAGCGCTTCGACGTGGACGGCGCCTACGACATCCGCTACGAGATCGTGAAGAAGCGGATCGACAAGGCCGTGATCAAGGGTTCGAGCGAGCGCGCCACCCAGCCGGGCAAGATCGCGATCGTCTACGCGCAGGCCGGCGAGGCGCAGGAGTACCGCGGGTACATCGAGTACCTCCAGCACCTCGGCTATCTCACGAAGGACGTCGAGGACTTCGAGCTCGACGAGCTCCAGGGGGTCCACGGGCTGCACGCCCTCCGGGTCGGCGTGAACCTCAAGAACCCTGGGATGGAGCGGGCCGTGCCGCTCCGGGACGTTCGGGCGGCAGCGGGCGCCTCGCCCAACTAGCGCGCCGCGCTAGAGGTAGACCGCCTTCATCGCCGGCGCGTCGTAGCGCAGCCCGGCGGCGGCGCCCGCGGGCACCGCGTCCGCGATCCGCAGCACCTCCTCGGCGCTGAGCTTCACGTCCACGGCGGCCACGTTCTCCTCGAGCCGCGCCCGGCGCTTCGTCCCGGGGATGGGGACGATGTCCTGACCCTGCGCGAGCAGCCACGCGAGCGCGAGCTGCCCGGGCGTGCAGCGCTTCTCGTTCGCGATCGCCTCGATGCGCTGGACGAGCTCGAGGTTCTTCGGGAGGTTCTCGGCCTGGAAGCGCGGGTGGGCGCGCCGGCGGTCGTCCTGCGGGATG
>JBGPIS010000132.1:0-7038 GCA_041484965.1 Methylomirabilia bacterium | reverse complement strand
TCCGTCGACGAGTAGAGCCGCGGGCTCGGCGAGACGTCCTCCAGCATCTTGTAGAGCGCGCGGGCCGTGCCCCGGCGCCGGGCGTCCTCGCGGACGGCGACCAGCCCGACGAACGTGCACTGGAACCAGTCCGTCCGGTAGGCGAGGACGCCGACGACCGCGCCCGCCTCCTCCGCGACGAGGAGGTGGTGGCGCTCGATGTGCGAGCGGACGAACGGGCCCGCGCGCTCGGGGCCGACGACCTCGGCCGCGAGCGTCATCACGCTGGCGAGGTCGGGGGCTTCCGCGTGCCGGATGTTCACTCGCCGAGGAACGCGCGGAGCTCGCGCTTCACGACCGGGTTCTCGCCGAGGACGACCGTGTAGTGGTTGGTGTTCGGGACCACGACCAGTCGGCAGCCCGGAATCGCGTGGGCCATCGCCTCGGCTTCCTCCTGGGTCATGAGGCAGTCGTCGGCGCGGAGAAGCCCGTCCGGCGCCCGGAAGAGGAGCGTCGGCGCCTTGATCTGGTGGTGCCACGCCCAGAGGCGCGTGCGCTGAAGGTTCGCCACCTCCTCCTCGATCGCATGCTTGGCCACCTTCGAGCGGACGCCGCCGCCCAGCCCCCGCTCGACGTCGTACGTGTAGTGCCGGACCAGATAATCGTTCCAGCGACCGGCGAACGGGGGGAGCTGCTTGAGCACGTCGAGGAATCCCTCGAGCGAGGGGAACTCGACGCCGAGCCGGCTCACCGCCGGCGCGAGCGAGTCGAAGACCTCGGCGCGCACGTCGAGCCCGCCGTCGAAGAGCACGAGCCTCTCGACCCGGTCGGGGTGGAGCGAGGCGAAGCGCACCGCGATGTGGGCACCGAGCGAGTGGCCCACGACGATCGCCCGCGCGAGGCCGAAGTGGTCGAGGAGGCCGACGAGATCGGCGCAGTGCTCGGCGAGGCTGTAGCCTTTCGGGGGCTTCTCGCTGTCGCCGCGCCCCCGGAGGTCGTAAGCGATCATCCGGTGGCTGCCGCCGAGCGCGTCGGCGATCGAGTACCAGACAGTATGGTTCGACGTGAGCCCGTGGATCGCGACGATCGCAGGGCCGCGGCCGGGCCACTCGTGGGTCGCGAGCGCGATGCCGTTTGATTTGATGTGCTGCACCGCGGACCTCCTAGTAGGTGCCCGGCCGGACCTGCTTGTAGAGCTCCTTCAGCCCGTCCGCCGAGAACGTCGGCGACTGGCAGTACGAGATGATCTTCCGCTCGTCCGCCTCGACCTTGTGCACGGCCTCAGGGATGCGGTCGGCGATCTCGGCCGGGATCGTCACCGCGCCGTGCTGGTCGCAGTGGATCAGGTCGCCGGGCTTGACCCAGAGCCCGCCGACCTTGACCGGCAGGCCGAAGTCCACCATGTGGACGTACGCGTGCGAGACCGAGACGTGGGCGGCGGCGAACTGGAAGCCGAGGCCGCGGACCTCGTCGAGGTCGCGCACCGAGCCGTCGGTGAGCACGCCGGCGCAGCCGAGCGCCCGGTGGATGTTGGCCTGGACCTCGCCCCACTGCGCCCCCTGGCCTCGCGGGTCGTCGAGGTCGTGGACGACGATCACGCGCGGGGCGGGGATCGACAGCACGTAATCCCACCACCCGAAAGTGGAGGCGCGGTGCCCCTGGATCGGCTGGGGCTCGGCGCGGATCAGCGCCGTGACGGCGTGGCCGACCAGCGGGCCGAGCTCGGGGAAGAGCGCGCGGATCTCGGAGGACATGAACCCCTGGTTCCGCGGGCGGACGTTGAACGTCTCGATCCCGTTGGCGACGCTCGGGCTCGAGATCTTCCGAAGAGCTTCGATGACGTCCATCAGATGGTGTCCTTTCGTTTCTGGATGAGCAGGGTCCGGAGCATCTCCGCGGTCTCGCGGACCCCCGTGAGGTTGGGATTGACCTGGAGCGCGCGCTCCAGGAACTCGAGCGCGCGCGCCGGCTGGTCGAGCTGGAGGTAGATCATGCCGTAGCCGGAGAGCGCGCCGAAATGGTATGGGTTCCGCTTCATCACCTCGTCGCAGTCCGCGAGCGACTTCACGTACTCGCCGAGAAGGTAGTAGACCGTCGCCCGCTTGTTCCAGCCCTCCGCGAACTCCGGCTTGAGCTCGATCACACGCGTGAACGTCTCGACGGCGGCCGGACCCTCGCGCGCGTTCATCTGCTCGAGGCCGAGCGCGAAGAGCCCGTCCACCGCGGGGTCGCCGGAGCGGCTCCACACCTGCCAGAGCGCGGTCTCGGCGAACGCGCGGACGAGCGGGTCCCCGTCCCGAAGCGCCTGGGCGAGCGCCGGCACCTCGTCCATGAGGCCCTTCTGGCCGAGCCAGAGCGCCGCCCGTCGGCGGATCTCGACGTCGTGCGGCTCCGCGAGGGCGGCGAGCGCCTCCTCCCGCGTCGGCTCCGCGGCGGCGCGCGGCGCGTTGGTCGCGAGGGCGAGGACCAGGGCTAGCGCGAGGGCCGTGCCCGCTCTCACGGCGTGTACGCCTCGTTGGCGTCGGAGCGGGCGAAGCCCCACTGCGTCCCGCCGCCGGCGACGTAGATCCGGTCGCCGATCGCCGCCGCGCCGGCGCCGTGGCGCGGCGTCCGCATCGGCTCCTTGCCGATCCAGCGGGTGCCGGCGGTCTCGAACATCTCGTTGGCGCTGAAGATGCGGAACGGCGCCTCGCCGCCAAAGACGAACACCCGGTTGCCGACGGCCGCGGCCGCGAGGCCGCCCCGCCCGGTCGGGAGCGGCGTGCCCGTGGACCAGCGGTCGGTTGCCGGCTCGTAGATCTCGACGACCGCGTGCTGCCTGCCCACGAAGGCGTCCCGGCCGCCGATCGCCCAGAGCCGCCCCTGGAAGACGACCGCGGCGAGGTGGTCGCGGGCCGTCGACATCGGCGGCGCCACGCTCCAGCGGTCGGTGGCCGGGTCGTAGATCTCGTGCGCGCTCGTCACCCCGTCGGCGGCGCCGCCGACGGCGTGGAGCCGGCCGCCGAGCGCGACGAGGGCGAGCGCGCCGCGCGGCGTCCGGAGGGGCGCGCGCGTGGACCACGAGTTGCGCGCCTCGTCGTACTCGTACACGCTGGCGAGCGGCGTCCAGCTGACGCGCCCCGTGAAGCCGCCGACGACGAAGAGCCGGCCGTCCAGGACGGCGGCCGCCGCATGGTGCGACGGCGCGGGCAGTGGCGCCCGCGCCTCCCAGCGGTCGGTGGCGGGATCGTACACCTCGACGGTCGCGACCGGCTCGGCGTTGGCGCCGAGGCCGCCGATGACGAAGAGGCGGCCGCCGAGGGCCGCCGCCGCCACCTCCTGGCGCGCGGTCGGCATCGGTGCCTGCGCCGTCCACGTGCCCGGGCTCCGGATGTCGAGCGGCGCCGTCGAGTCGGTGGTCGTGCCGACGCAGGCTGAGAGAGCGAGCAGCGTGAGTGCGAGCGCGGAGCCCCCGAGCCTCGTTCGCTCCGTCCGTCCACGCCTCATGAGTTCTTCACCAGCGCGAGGAATTCGGTCTCGTTGAGCATCGTGACCCCCAGACGTCGAGCGTCGTCGACCTTGTTGCCTGGCGCCTCGCCGACGAGGACGTAATCGGTCTTCTTCGACACCGAGCCCTTGATCTGTCCGCCGAGCCGCTCGATCAGCTCCCGCGCGGCCTCCCGGCTGAGCGTCGGGAGGCTCCCGGTGAGGACGAAGGTCTTGCCCAGGAGCGGCTGCGGTCCCGCCGGCGCCACCGGCGCCTCGGTCACGAGGCCCGCCTGCGTCAAGCGCGCGATGAGCCGCCGGTTCGTCGGGTCGGCGAAGAACGCGGCGACCGAGCGCGCGATCGTCTCACCGATGCCGTGCACCTCGGCGAGTTCCGCCTCGGACGCCGCCGCGATACGCTCGAGGCTGCCGAAGCGCGCCGCGAGGAGCTGCGCGACCCGCTCGCCGACCAGCCGGACGCCGAGCGCGTTGAGGAGCCGCGCGAGTCCCCGCTCGCGGGAGGCGGCGATGGCCCGGATCAGGTTCTCCGCCGACTTCAGGCCCTGGCGCTCGAGGGCGCCGACCTGCTCGACGGTCAGAGTGTAGAGGTCGGCAAAGTCTTTCACCAGCCCGTCGTCGACCAGCTGCTCGACGACCTTTTCTCCCAGGTGCTCGACGTCCATCGCCCGCCGGGAGCCGAAGTGGCGCAGGCGCTCCTTGAGCTGCGCCGGGCAGCCGCTGTTCATGCAGCGCCAGTAGGCCTCCCCCTCGGGGCGGAACGCCACCCCGCCGCAGGCCGGGCAGCGCGTGGGGAAGGCGAAGGGCTCGGCCCCGGGCGGGCGCTGGCTCGTCACGACCTGGACGACGTAGGGGATGACGTCGCCCGCACGCTCGATCAGCACCGTGTCGCCCACGCGGACGTCCTTGCGGCGGAGCTCGTCCTCGTTGTGGAGGCTCACGTTGCGGATCACGACGCCGGCGAGCTCCACGGGCGTGAGCCTCGCGGTGGGCGTGAGCGCGCCCGTCTTGCCCACGTTGACATCGATCGCCTCGACCATCGTCATCGCCTGGCGCGCGGCGAACTTGAAGGCGATCGCCCAGCGCGGGTGATGGGTGGTGCTGCCGAGCCGCCGCTGGTGGTCGAGGGCGTCGACCTTGACGACGACGCCGTCGGCGTCGTAGCCGAGGTCGTCGCGCCCGCGCTCGAGCCGTCCGCAATACGCGATGACGGCGTCGAGCGTCGCGCACCGCTCGGCCAGCGGGTTGGCCTTGAAGCCTGCGGCGCGCAGCGCCTCGAGCGTCTCCCAGTACGTCTGGAAGCCGAGCGCGTCCGCGCGGCTCACATGGTAGAGGAAGATGTCGAGCGGCCGGCGCGCCGTGACGGCCGGGTCCTTTTGACGCACGGCGCCCGCTGCCGCGTTCCTCGGATTGGCGAACGTCGCCTCGCCGGCTTCCTCGAGGGCGCGATTGAGCCGGCCGAACTCGGCCCGCGGCATGAAGACCTCCCCCCGGACCTCGAGCGCGTCCACCGCCGCGAGCGCGCCGCGCAGCACCGTCGGGATGCTGCGGATCGTCTTGAGGTTGGCGGTGATGTCCTCGCCGACACGGCCGTCGCCCCGGGTCGCACCGCGGACGAAGCGGCCGCGCGCGTAGAGGAGGGCGACCCCGAGGCCGTCGATCTTCGGCTCGCAGACGTACCCGGACCGCGCGCCCGGCAGCGCGCGGCCGAGCCGCGCCTCAAACTCGCGGAGCTCGTCGGCGGTCGTCGCGTTGTCGAGCGAGAGCATCGCGACCTGGTGCTCGACGGGCTTGAAGACGTCCGTCGGCGCGCCCGCGACGCGCTGGGTGGGGCTGTCGTCGGTGACGAGGTCGGGGAAGGCCGCCTCCAGCTCGCGGAGCTCGCGCATGAGGCGGTCGTACAGGGCGTCGGTGACCTCCGGGCGCGCCTCGACGTAGTAGAGGTAGTCGTGGTGGTGGATCTGCTCGCGCAGCTCGGTGATCCGTTGCAGCGCGTCGGCGCGCGTCATCATCCGAAGAATATCATCCCGCGGGAGTCCGTCGTGGCGAGCGTCGGCTTCGCGGATCAGAGGCGCCGGGAGCTCAGGCGCCGGGCGGGGAAAACGGGCAGGCGGCCGGCGGCGAGCGCCGCCACGAGGGGGCGAGTGGGTCGCACGTCCGTTACTTTCTTGCCGCCCGAGTGAGACTGACGCTATACTTGAGGCGATCAAAACGGACCAGGTATTAGGTAGACCTAATATGGCGGGATCGTCAACCCGAAAATCGAGGCGGCCTCCCCCGAAGGACGCGACGGCCTCCGTCCAGGACTATCTGGCCGCCATCTACGACCTGGCCGGGAGCGGGCGGCCTGTCATCGGGGCGCGGCTCGTCAAGCACATGGCGATCTCGGCGCCGGCCGTGACCGAGGCCATCCAGCGGCTCACGCGCAGTGGCTACGTCAGGGTCGGCCGCGGCAAGGAGCTCGGCCTCACGCCGAAGGGGCGCCAGATCGCCGAGGTGATGGCGCGGCGCCACCGGCTTCTCGAGCGCTGGCTCACCGACACGCTCGGCCTCAACTGGGCGGATGCCCACGAAGAGGCGCACCGGCTCGAACACGCGCTCTCCCCGCGGGTCGAGGACCGCCTCGCCGAGATGCTCGGCATGCCGAGCACGTGCCCGCACGGCAACCCGATCCCGGGCATGGCGAAGCCGTCGAAAGTCGAGCCGTTTCCCCTCGCGCAGGCCAAGGAGGGGACGACGGTCGTGGTGGAGCGAATCACCGAGGAGGCCGAGGCGGACAAGAAGCTCCTCGAGCACCTGTGGCGCAACGACGTACGTCCGGGACGGCGCCTCACGATTACCGAGGTCGCGCCGTGGGCCGGGACCATCACCGCGGCGAACGACGGACAGGCGATCGCGCTCGGCCTCCCGGCGGCTGCCAAGATCTGGGTCTACCTGGCGGCGTCATGAGAGTCGTCTTCTGGCTCCTCGTGGGGATCGGCTGCGTCTACGCCTTCTACTCGGGCGCCATGGCGGCCTACTCGTACTTGCAGGTGAACGACATGGTCACCGAGTCGGTCGGGATGCGGTCCAAGCTCGACCGCTTCGCGCGCGCGCCGCGGGTGAGGGACGACATCCTCAAGAGGGCGCCGGAGGCGGGCCTGACGCTCGACGAGCGCGACGTGTTCGTCGGCGAGGAGGATCGGACGTTGCGCGTCCTGCTCCGCTGGTCGCACCCGGTGATCATCTACCAGGGCGACGCAATCCTCGCGATCCCGATGTCGTACGACAAGTCGTTCGAGGTTCCGAGCGGGCGCTAACCGCGGCGGGGGCGGGGCCCGGGCAGACCCCTTCGACCACGCTCGCTCTCGTTGCGCGAGGGAGATCGATTAAGTAAGCGACGAAGCAGCGCCCAGAAGCTACGGGTCTCAGCGGCCTGCCCGGGCCCCGCCCCCGCCGCAGCTAGCGTTTCGCCTTGGCCTCGGAGATGATTTTCTCCACACGAGCGCGGTCCTCGCCCGGAGGGGCGACGGTGAGGAACTTCTCCCAGGACTTGATCGCGCCCGCCGTGTCGTTCTTGACCTCGTAGAGCACCTG
>JBGPIS010000131.1:0-7044 GCA_041484965.1 Methylomirabilia bacterium | reverse complement strand
CGCGGCCGTCGCGCAGGAGCCAGAACACCGGAAGCTCCCGAAAACGGGTCGCGCTCTTGAGCGTCCGGACGACGTCGAGTGCCGACGCGCCGGCGCCCGGCAGGTCCGGATCGATGAGGACGACGTCCACCGCGTGGTCCCTGACAGCGCGCAGCACGTCGATGGTTCCGGCGACGCCGAGGACGTCCCAGCCGGCGCGGCGGAGGACGGGTTCGAGGGCTCTGCGGAAGGCCTGCGTGCCGTCGGCGATGAGGACGCGCGGCCCTGGGCTCACGGGGCGCCGGGCCCCGGGCCGTCCGCGCGCCGCGGCGGCACGGGAAACTGCTGGTCCACCACGCGTTGATGGCGGAGCCCGTTCGCCTCGCGCTGGATCACGAGCGCGAGGCGGGTGTGGAGCGCCCGCGTGCGCGCCTCCTCGTACTCGCCGAGCAAGCGTGCGCGCTCCTCGGGGTCGGCGGTCGTGTCGAGCCGTCGGCTAATCGCGCCCACACGGCCGAGCGCCGCAGCCTTCGCCGGGGCGATCTCGGCCTTGATCCGAGCGTGCGCGTCGCGCGTGCGGTTCACGTGTCGCGCGGCCGGCGCGCCCGCCGTGGACCGCGCGTGGCGTGCGCCGGGAGCGCGCGGCCCCGCTCGGCGGCCTCCGCGTAAACGTGGAGCGTCCGCTCGATCTGGAGCCGGGCGCCGAACTCTCGGAGGGCGATCTCCCGCGCGCGGAGTCCCATTCGTTGCCGACGCTCCGGGTCGAGCAGGAGCCCGATCGCGGCCTCGCCAAGGGCGGCCGGATCGCCCTTGGTGAGCACGCCGGTCTCCCCGTCGTGCACGACCTCGTCGCAGCCCGGGGCGCTCACGGCCACGGCGGGCAGGCCGCACGCCGCGGCCTCCGCGAGCACGAGTCCCTGCGTCTCGGTCTCCGACGCGAACAGAAACACGTCGGCTGCCTGGTAGCAGGCCGGCAGCGCCCGGTGGGGCCGCACGCCCGAGAAGCGGATGCGCTCGCGGACCGGAAGCGCGCGCGCCAGCCGGTGGAGCCGATCGGCGTCGGTCCCCTGGCCCACGAGCATGAGCCGCGCCGTCGGTACCGTGGAGGCGATGCGCTCGAAGGCGAGGAGCACGCGGTCCACGCTCTTCTCGCGATCGAGGCGCCCGACGTAGAGGACCAGCGGCTCGTCCTCCGGGACGCCGAGGCCGACGCGCGCCACCCGCCGGTCGCCTGGGCGGAAGCGCTCGAGATCCACCCCCGTCGGGACGACGGCGATCGCCGCGCGTACGCCCCGCGCCTGCAGCTCGTCGCGGACCACGGCGGAGGGCGCGATGACCGCGTCGGCGGTGTCGGCGAAGCGGGCGCTCAGCCGGACGGCGAGCGCCTCGACCAGTGTTTGCTTGAGAGGCACGTAGTGGGCGTACTTCTCGTAGCGCGTGTGGTACGTGAACACGAGCGGGCGCCGGTGCCGGCGCGCGAAGCGGCGCGCCGCGGGCCCGAGCAGGAACGGGTGGTGGGCGTGGAACACGTCGAAGTCGAGGGCCGCCGCGAGCCGGGCGATCCGGCGCGAGTACGGGATGGCGAGGGCGAACCCCGGATACGTCGCGGCCGGGATCGAGGGGTAGCGGACGACGCGCGGCGGATCCTCCGCCGGCGCGAGCCGGGGGCCGAACACCCAGGCCGCATGCCCCGCGGCCTCGAGGCCCGCCCGGAGCGTCTCGACCGAGATCGTGACGCCGCCGCAGAACGGCAGGTAGTTGTTGGTAAAGAGCGCGATGCGCACCGGGGGTGTCCGTTAGGCCTTGTTGAACTTCTCGAAATCCTCCGGCTTGATGTTCTGCAGCCATTCCCGGAGCTGCTCGGGATCGTCGGCCTTCGCCGGTTCCGCTTCTTTCGTCACCTCGAGACTCTTGGCCTTGCGCACGACCTCCTCGTCCACATAGATGGGTGCGGCGACGCGCAGCGCCAGCGCGATGGCGTCCGACGGCCGCGAGTCGACCGTGTACTCCGTCTCCCCCACCTGGAGGTGGATCACGGCGAAGAAAGTGTTCTCCTTGAGGTCCGTCACGACCACCTTCAGCACGCGCGCGTCGATCGCCTCGAGGATGTTCTTGATCAGATCGTGGGTCATCGGGCGCGCCGGCGCGACCTTCTCGAGCTCGAGCGCGATCGCGTTCGCCTCGAAGATGCCCACCCAGATCTGGAGCGAACGCTTGTCCTCCTCGTCCCGGAGGATGATGATCGGCATGTTCGAGACCGCATCGAGCGCCAGCCCGCGGACCTTCATTTCGACAAACATGCGGCCTCCTCCGATACGAGCGCGCCGCGCAGGCTGTGCGGCAGCGCCTCGGTCACCTGGACCCCCACCCGGTCGCCGAGGGCGACGCGTCCCTGCCCGTCGAAATTGACGACCCGGTTGCACCGGGTCCGCCCCGACAGCTCCCCCGCGTTCTTCTTCGACGTCCCGTCCACGAGCACCTCGAGGGTGCGCCCGGCGAGGCGGCGGTTTCGCTCGGCGGTCACGCGGTTCACCAGCTCGAGCAGCCGCGAGTTGCGGCCGGCCTTGACGTCGTCGGGAACCTGGTCGGGCATGCTCGCGGCGGGCGTGCCCGGTCGGGGCGAGTAGCGGAATACGAAAACGTTGTCGTAGCCGACGCGCTCGACCACCTCGAGCGTGGCCGCGAAGTCCGCCTCGGTCTCTCCGGGGAAGCCCACGATGAGGTCGGTCGAGAACGCCATGTCGGGCACCGCGTCGCGGATCTCGGCGACCAGCGCGAGGTATCGCTCCCGCGTGTACCCGCGGTTCATGCGTTCGAGCACGCGGTTCGAACCCGACTGGAGCGGCAGGTGGAAGTACTCGCACACCTTCGGCACGTCGCGCAGCGCGCGGATGAGCCGGGGCGTGAGGTTGTACGGGTTCGACGTCGTGAAGCGGATCCGCTCGATGCCCTCGACGTCGTTGATCTGCGCGAACAGCTCCGCGAGGTCGGTCGGCGGCGTGAGGTCGCGCCCATAGGCATTGACCGTCTGTCCGAGCACCGTCACCTCCCGGCACCCGTCGGCCGCGAGGCTCCGGACCTCGGCCAGGATCGCCTCCGGCGCATGACTCCGCTCGCGGCCCCGCGTGCGCGGCACGACACAGAAGGTGCAGTGCTTCTCGCAGCCTTCCATGACCGTGACGAACGCCTTCAGCCGCGACGCGCCTGGCGGCTTCGCCGTGATTTTCACCAGCGGGCCCTCGCCGATGTCCAGCAGCGGCCGGCGCTCGCGCTTCGCCAGCTCGACGAGGTCGACGACCCGCGCGATGGCGGGCGACCCGAACACGAGATCGACCCCCGGCGCGCGCCGAAGGATCGTCTCCTGGTGGAGCTGCGCCATGCATCCCATCACGCCGATGACGAGCTCCGGCCGGCCTGACTTGAGCGCGCGGAGCTCGCCGAGCTTCGAGAAGACCTTGTCTTCCGCCTTCTCCCGGATCGCGCACGTGTTCACGATGATGAGATCGGCCTCGCGCGGGTCGGGCGTCAGCTCGTACTGACGCTCGCGCAGGAGCCCCGCGACGCGCTCCGAGTCGTACTCATTCATCTGGCAGCCGTAGGTGATGAGATGGAGCTTGGCCATGACGTGTTTGTGAAATTCGATGTTTACGCTGACCCCGACCGTAGCACCCGCGCTCCGGCAAGTCAATTTGGCCACAAACGACGCGGGACCGGGATCGCTCCCGGCCCCGCTCGTTGCCCGGTGCGGCGCGCCGCGCCTAGTCGATCTCGTCCGGACGGCCGCCCCGTCTGGCGCCGGCGGACTTCGGGCCGCTCTTGCCGCCGTTGCCGCCTTGGCCGTTGCCGCCGAACGTGAGCGGCGGCTTCAGCTCGAACTGGCGCTCGAGGCGGTTGCGGCGCTCCTTCCACCCTTCCTGGTACTCGAGCTCGTCCTCGTGGAGCGTCGCCGGCTGCCTGATTCCGTGGGCGATGCGGAACTGGATCGCGAGCTCGGAAGCGCGCCGGCGCACCTCGTCCCACGGCGTGCCGAGCGCGAACTGATCGGAGATGGCGCCGATGCGCCCGGTGTGGATGTTCACCGATAGCGTGATGGCCGACAGGATCGGTCCCGACCAGTAGGACGTCTGCGAGTTGATCGGTACGGACAGGATGTGCAGGTAGTGGCTCCCGCGGCAGTCGCCCGCGACCATCGGCGCCGCCGCCCACGGCGAGGTGATCTCGCCGGGCGCCGGCCAGTCGCCCTGCGCGAATGCGAGAAGGACCGGATCGTCCTTGCCACCGTAGCTGAACCCCTTCTTGGTCTTGATGTTGTGGAGGCGCTCCGCGGAGCACACGTACCCGAGCTGCTCGGGCTCGCCCTTCTCGCTGCGGCTCCAGATCCGGGCGACGACGTAGCGCGAGGACCGGGTGAGCCCCTCGATGTCGTAGAGGTCCTCGGGCGCGCGGAGCGTGATCACCTTCTCCTGGAGCCCCTTCGCCAGCTCCTCCATCTTCCCGTCGAGCGCCTTCTGGTCGCGCGGGTGGGCGCCCGCCTCGATGGCCTGGGCCTTCGTGTCCAGATCGACGATCTCCATGATGTAGCCACGCTTCATCTTGGAGGACGCGATCACGAGCCCGGTGTTGAATCGCGGCAGCAGGTACGCGCCGGTCGCGTAGTAGTTGAAGGCCATCGGCTCGGTCTTATCGGCGAAGGAGACGAGGACGGTCTGCGAGGCGTTGTCCTTGCGGACGGGCAGCGGCAGCGCGACGGTCGCGGGCCCCGTGCCTCGGAGGTTCCCCGTGAACGCGTCGGCGAGGAGGTCCTGGCCCGGCCCGTAGAGGCCCAGCTCGGCGGCCTTGCGCGCGCCCTCGTGGAGCGCGTCCCACATGAGCTGGTCCACCACCGACATGTCCACGGACTCGGCCATGATGCCCGTGACGGCGACATCGTCCCCCGTGTGGGTCACGATGAGCGAGGTGAAGATCGGCTCCTTCCCGCACCAGTTGTTCTCGAGCACGAACTTCGCGATGATCGACTTCACCTCGTCCGCCGCGACGACGTGCCCGCCCACGCCGCCGACGTCGGCCTTCGTGGCCTTGATGTAGCGCTGGACGAGCGCCGGGTTCTTGGCGAAGACGTACGCCCGGTAGGAAAAGATGTTGGGCGTGCTGGTGACGGGGATCTTCTCCGTGACGGTCACGGGCAGCCCCTCGAGCTCGTCCTTGGACTGGTGGTACTGCGTCAGCGTGATTGCGGACTTCCCGTCGGCCGGGCCGTAGCGTCTCGCGCCCATGCACACGCCTCCTGCATCGAGGTGAAGTTGGGTGGCTTCGCCGAGGATAACGGGGTACACTTGAGCCGTCAAGCAAGAACTTTACGCACATGAAATTAATTTCTCAGCCCCCCCGTGAGCTCCGCTTGATGGTCCGCTGCTTGGAGCTCTACTACCGTCAGGGCCGGAGCCAGAAGGACATCGCGAAGGCGCTCGGGGTCTCGGCCCCGACGGTGTCACGCCTCCTCAAGCGGGCCTTCGACGATGGCCTCGTCCGGGTGGAGCTCGACCTGCCCCGTATCGAGGAGCTGGAGGCCGGCCTCACCGAGCGGTTCGGGCTCCGCGACGCGGTCGTGATCGCGGCGGGTGGCCGCGGGGACCTCAAGGAGGAGCTGGGCGCCGCCGCGGCGGCGTATTTCGAAAAGATCGCCGCCAACGGAATGCGGATCGGCCTCTCCTGCGGATTCACCCTTTACCAGATGATCCGGCAGCTGCGAGAGCGGCGGCTCCGCGACCTCGTGCTCTACCCCCTCTCGGGCGAGAGCACCCTCAAGCAGGTGGACCTCTTCCCGAACACCCTCGTGGGCATGATGGCGGCCAGATACCGCCCCCACGTGCAAGCCTACGCCCTGCCCGTCCAGCACCTGCTCTCGCTCGGCGAGATCGAGCGTGAGCGCCGGCGCCTGCTCCGCGACCCGGAGATCCGGAGCATTTACGCCGCCGCCCAGGCCGTGGACATCGCGCTGGTCGGGATCGGCCTCATCGGCGAGCAGACGCCCGGCTTCTGCTCCCTGGCGGAGTCCTACGGCGTGAGCGTCAAACGGCTCCGCCAGCTCGGGGTGGTGGGCGAGATCAACTACCAGCCTTTCGACCCGGAGGGGCGGATCGTGGACGAGCCCGAGCTCCGCGTCCTGATGCGGCGGGTCCTCTCGGTGAGCGGCGACCGCCTCCAAGCCCTCTCCAGGCGGCCGGACCGGTCGGTGGTGGCGATCGCGGGCGGCCGGGCGAAGCTCGAGGCGGTGCGCGGCGCGCTCGCCGGGCGTTTCATGAACGTCCTCGTGACGGACGAGGACGTGGCGACCGCGCTGTTGCGGAAGACGGGCTGACCGGGCAAAGCCCTCTGCCCTCCGACGACGTTCCTCGCCGACGGCACCCACACCCTCGGGGCTACCGCCACCGACCAGGCGGGCAACACGGCCACCATGACGCGTGTCGTCTTCGTGGACAACACCCCGCCCACACCGTCATCACCGTGGGGCCGAGCGGTCAGGTCAATGTCACCACTGCCACGTTCACCTTCACCGCGACGACGACCACCCTCGCGCTTGTCTTCGAGAAACTCATCGAACCCACCCGGGTCGCGGAGACGCTGGTATCGCTGGACGGCACACGCGCCCCGATTGTCCTCACGCTGGACAGCTCCGTCAGAGTACTGGAGCCGAGCTACCTCTACAACGTCCAGGACCTGAAGTTCTACCGCTCCAAGCCTCCGCTCCTGCGCACGGCCCTTCCCGCCAGTCTCGCGGACCTCCCCGACGGAAGCAATCCGTTTGGAGATTACCATGCGATCCCCGTGCCATAGCGAGGACACGATCCCCTAGACTAATGAACCTTGCGTAATAGATTAGTGGTCATGTCAGAACGCCAAACCAGCGTGACGCAAGAACGCGAACGCCAAGGATGGCCGACAGCGGACGCGGGTCAAGCCGGCGCGGAGGGGGCGGCGCAACGCCGGGAGGTTGGGGGCGCAGACGTTGGCCATCTCCTGGCTCTTGACGTTGCCCCACAGCGGTTCGACGGGATTGAGGTCCGG
>JBGPIS010000130.1:0-7054 GCA_041484965.1 Methylomirabilia bacterium | reverse complement strand
GTGCCTGCGGTCTCGCTCGTCTGCATCGTCTCCCAGACCAGCGGGGCGCCTTCCTGTTGCGTGAGGGTGTAGTTGGAGGCCGAGAACCCGTTCGGTTCAAAGCGCGGTGAGCTGAACCTTCCCTTTTCGAACCGAATCTGGCCCTCCGAGGACGCCTTGAGCGGCGGCGCACTCAGCTGGATGAGCCACCGGGTCCCGTCCAATGGTGACGCCGCGAGCGCCGAGCCGCTCAGCAGACCGAAGACGATGAGTCCAGCGAAGCCGTACGTGGCGCGCATCGACGCCCTCCTCTATCCCGCGACGAGGTGAGCGGTACATACCCGGTTCTCCCCGCTCTTCCTCGCCACCGCCTGCAGCATGTGAGAGACAGACACTCTCGACGGATCGAAATCCACGATCGCGTAGCCCGGTCTCGCCTCGATGTCGACCATCACTACGCCGCGAAGGTGAAGCAGGCCGGATTCCGCGACATGATCCGCGCAGGATTGGCCACCGAGCTTCAAGGTCACACTGCGAATCTCTGGCTCTGCTCCCGCCTTCGGGACAAGCAACCCTAGGAGCAACAAGCCGGCTACGACACACGCGGTCCGGAAAACGTTCTTTGCCCGAGACATCGCCATTCCTCCCCTCCGTGGCGTCCACGGAGCATGGGACTCGCTGTGGTATCAGCAATCGCGATACCAATCCGCTTGGCTCGCAAGTATCTGGAATCAAGCAGGAGTTGGTGGCGCGGACGACAGGAGTGGGTGATTCTAGGCCAAGGAGACACATCGGACGACAGGGAGTGGGTGATTTCCGGCCGGGGGGGAACTTCGGCGTCTCGAGGACCTACTCACCCCGTCGGCCGTACCTTCACCGATCGCGCGAGGGCCCACGACAGAGGAGCTCCAGTCGCTCTCGCTCGTGGGCGGGCAGCGCATGAAAGACCGGGGCCGTCGGCGGCGTGGACCGAGTGAAGACGCCATCGAGCATGCGCCCAAGACCTGAACCCCGTGCCGTACGCGGACGAACTCCACGCACCGAGTGGAGTCGTCACGACTCAGAACCCCCGGGATTTGTTGCAGGGGGTGCTCGGCGATCTTCCGGGTTCGCGTCCGAGAGACGGGAATATAATGCCCCCCGTGTTCCAGAGCGAGCGGTTCTTCCGCGAGGCGTGGCCCCAGTTCTCCCAGGCGTTCGAGTCGCCGATGGACGCGGCGAGCGACGTCCAGTGGATCACCGGCCTCGCGGCGCTCGAGCCCGGGGCGCGCGTGCTGGACGCGCCCTGCGGCTTCGGCCGCCACTCGATCGAGCTCGCGCGCCTCGGCTACCGGGTCACCGGCGTGGACTTCAGCGAGACGGAGCTCGACCGCGCGCGGAAGGCCGCGCGCGAGGCGGGCGTCGAGTTGACGCTCGCCTGCCAGGACATCCGCGACCTGGAGTTCTCGGGCGAGTTCGACCTCGCCGTGAACCTGTGCAGCTCGATCGGCTACTTCTCCGACGACGAGGACCGGCTGGTGCTCGACCGCTTCTGGCGCGCCCTCAAGCCGGGCGGGGTGTTCGTGCTCGATACGCGGAACCGCGACCAGCTCGTGCGCTCGTTGCCGCCCGAGGAGCGCAAGCGCGTGAACGGCTGGACGCTCCGCATCGAGAACGCGTTCGACCCGGCGACGAGCCGCTGGCGCGCCCGGTGGTTCCGCCTCAAGCGCGCAGCGGCCAAGGCGAAGGACAAGGAAGGCGCGCAGGAGCTGATCGGCGAGAGCGAGATCCGCCTCTACTCGGCCCACGAGCTCTCGGCGATGCTCCGTCCGGAGCGCTGGAGCCGCGTCGAGCTCTACGGCGGGCTCGACGGCACGCCCTTCTCGCTCGACGCCCCGCGCCTGGTCCTCGCCGCCTGGAAGTAGCGCGGGTGAACCGACGGAAAGGAGACCGGTTCGATGGCCGCTGATTCGCGTCCTCTGGTCGTGCTGGCCAGCCCCATCCACCCCGACGGCAAGGCGCTGCTCGAGAAGGAGGCGCGCGTCGTCGTCTGCGACGACGAGACCGAAGCCGGACTGGTGAAGGTCGCGGCAGAGGCGCAGGGGATCCTCTTTCGCATCCGGCCGTCCTGCACCGAGACTCTCATGACGGCGTGCACGAAGCTCCGGGTCGTCGGACGGCACGGCGTCGGGCTCGACACCGTGGATATTCCGGCGGCGACGCGGCTCGGCGTGGCCGTCGTCCACGCGCCCGGCTCCAACTCCCAGGCGGTCGCCGAGCACGCGCTCATGCTCATGCTCGCCTGCGTGAAGCGCGCGCGCCAGATCGACAAGATGACGCGCGCGGGCGACTGGACCGCGAAGCAGCGCGCGGGCAACACCGAGCTCGCCGGGAAGACCCTCGGCATCGTCGGCGTCGGCAACGTCGGCCGGCGCGTGGCGAAGTTCGCGGGCGCCATCGGCATGCGGGTCCTCGGGTACGACAAGTACGTGGCCGACGACGAGATGCTGCGGCGCGGGGCGCAGCCGGTGAAGAGTCTCGACGCATTGCTGCCACAGGTGGACGTCCTGACGTGCCACACGCCGCTCACGCCCGAGACGAAGTCCATGATCAACGCCAGGACGCTCGGGCTGATGAAGCCCGGCGCGATCTACATCAACACCTCGCGCGGCCCCGTTCAGGACGAGCCCGCGGTCTTCGAGGCACTGACCCGCGGCCGGCTTGCCGCCGCTGGGCTCGACGTCTTCGACGAGGAGCCGACACCGCTGGACAACCCGATCCTGAACCTGGAAAACGTCGTCGTCTCCTCGCACGTCGCCGGCGTCACGCTCGAGGCCACCCGCCAGGCGGCGATGCAGGTGTCCGGCGAAATGTTACGGGTGCTCCGCGGCGAGCGACCGGACGTCCTCGTGAATCCCCAGGTGTGGGCGCGCCTCGGCCAGAGGTAGAATGCGGTCATGCCCATCGACGCGCGCCATCCGCGGGAGATCCGGCGGGAGATCCGGAGCGGCAAGCTGACGGGCATCACGGCGGGCCTGGGCCAGAATCACGTCCAGGCGAACCTCGCCGTGCTGCCGAAGGACTGCGCCTACGACTTCCTGCTCTTCTGCCAGCGCAACCCGCGGCCCTGCCCGCTGCTGGAGGTCACGGACGCGGGCTCGGCCGAGCCCGTGGGTGTTGCTCCGGGCGCCGATCTCAGGACCGACATCCCGAGGTACCGCATCTACAAGGACGGCGTCCTCGCCGACGAGGTGACGGACGCGACGCCCTACTGGCGCGACGACCTCGTCGCGTTCCTGCTCGGCTGCTCGTTCACGTTCGAGTGGGCGCTCCTGGAGGCGGGGATCCGGCTCTGGCACGTGGAGCAGGGGAAGAACGTCGCGATGTGGCGGACGTCCATCCCGTGCCGGCCGGCGGGCGCGTTCCACGGGCCCATGGTCGTCTCGATGCGCCCGATCGCCGCCGACCAGCTCTCGAAGGCGGTGACCGCCAGCGCGCGTTTCCCTGGCGCCCACGGCGCGCCGGTCCACATCGGCGATCCCGCGGTCATCGGCATCAAGGACATTGCCCACCCCGACTGGGGCGACCCGCAGCAGTTCAAGCCCGGCGACGTGCCGGTCTTCTGGGCGTGCGGCGTCACGCCTCAGGCCGTCGCGCTGGCCTCCAAGCCGCCGTTCATGATCACGCACAGCCCGGGGCACATGTTCATCACGGACCTGCCGAACTCCGCCCTGGCGGCGCTCTAGGCCGTTGCGGTTCCTGCCGGCGGGCGATCTCGCGGTCTCCGTCGAGCTCGGCGAGGAGATCAGCGTCGAGGTGAACGCGCGGGTCCGCGCCCTCGAGTACCTGATCCAGCAGAAGGGGCTCGCGGGCGTCGTCGAGATGGTGCCCACCTTCTGTGCGCTGCTCGTGTACTACGACCCGCGCGAGGTCGGCTACGACGCGCTCTGCGGGGCCATCGCCGAGCTGGCCCCGCAGGCGTCCACCGCGGTGCTGCCGCCCGCGCGCCTCGTCGAGCTGCCCTGCTGCTATGAGGATCCGGAACTGGGATTCGACCTCGAGGCGGCGGCGAGGCGGCTCGGCCTTGCCGTTCGGGAGCTCGCGAGGCTCCACAGCGGGGCGGAGTACCTGGTCTACTTCATCGGCTTCACGCCGGGGCTGCCGTACATGACGGGGATGCCCGAGCAGATCCACATCCCGCGCCTGGAGACCCCGCGCACCAAGACGCCGCCGGGCAGCGTGAGCATCGGCGGCACGCAGTGCTGCGTCTACTCGGTGGAGAGCCCCGGCGGCTTCTGGGTCCTCGGCCGCACGCCGCTCCGCCTCTACGATCCCGAGGCGCCCGACCCGATCCTGCTCCGTCCCGGCGACCGCGTCAGGTTCCGCCCGATCGGTCGCGCCGAGTTCGACCGGATCCTGGCCCAGGTCGAGGCGCGCGCCTATGCGCCGGTGATCGCATGATCCGCATCCTCGACCCGGGACCGCAGACCACGGTGCAGGATCTCGGGCGCGTGGGCCAGCTCCGCTACGGCGTTCCGCCGTCGGGGCCGATGGACCGGTTCGCATTCGTCCTGGCCAACCGGCTCGTCGGCAATTCCGATGGCGCCGCGGCGCTCGAGTGCACGCTGATCGGCCCGCGCATCGAGGCGGAGGCGCCGTGCGCCATCGCCGTCACGGGGGCGGACATGCCGCTCAGCGTGAACGGCGCGGAGGCCCCGCGCTGGGCGACGCTCGCGTTGAAGGCGGGCGACGTCGTGAAGCTCGGCCCCGCCCGCTCGGGCGTGCGCGGCTACATCGCCGTCTCGGGCGGGCTCGACGTGCCGCTCGTGATGGGCTCGCGCGCGACGTACCTCCGCGGCCGCCTGGGCGGCGTGGGAGGGCGCGCGCTCAGGAGGGACGACCGGCTCCGCCCGTTCCCCGCGGTGCCGCCGCGGGCCCGCCGCGTCGCCGCCCGCGCCATCCCGGACTACGGCGGCGAGCCCACGCTCCGCGTGGTGCTCGGGCCGCAGGCCGACCGCTTCACCAAGGAGGGCGTCGGCGCCCTGCTCG
This sequence comes from Methylomirabilia bacterium, assembly GCA_041484965.1. Taxonomy (GTDB): domain Bacteria; phylum Methylomirabilota; class Methylomirabilia; order Rokubacteriales; family CSP1-6; genus JBGPIS01. Next base: position 2,047 of record JBGPIS010000130.1, on the reverse strand, counting down.
GCGGCTCGTACGAGATGCTGCCGCAGTCCGACCGCATGGGCGCCCGCCTCCGGGGGCCGCGCATCGCGCACCGGCGCGGCCACGACATCATCTCCGACGGCATCGCGCTCGGCTCGATCCAGGTGCCCGGCGACGGCCAGCCGATCGTCCTGCTCGTCGACCGGCAGTCCACCGGCGGCTATACGAAGCTGGCGACCGTGTGCTCGTTCGACATCGGCCGCATCGGGCAGGTCAGGCCCGGGCAGTCGCTCCGCTTCCGGGCGCTGACGGTCGACGAAGCCCACGGGCTCTCGAGAGAATCTGACGCAGTCCTGGACGCCGTGTTCAGAGAGGAGACCGCATGAGCGTCGACAAGGAACTGGCCGAGTACACCGGGAAGACGACCCGCTCGCGGGCGCTGCACGAGGAAGCGCTGGCGGTCATGCCCGGCGGCAACAGCCGGACGACGACCTTCTTCGACCCGTACCCGTTCTACATCCAGCGCGGGCAGGGCGCCCACATCTGGGACGCCGACGAGACCGACCGCCTCGATCTCAACGGCAACTACACGAGCCTGATCCTGGGCCACGCCCACCCGGACGTCGTGAAGGCCGTCCAGCAGGCCGCGGAGCACGGTCTCTCGTTCCCGGGGCCGACCGAGCACGAGGTGCGGCTCGCCGAGCTCCTGAAGCGCCGGGTGCCGTCGGTCGAGAGCGTGCGCTTCACCAACTCGGGCACCGAGGCCACGATGAACGCGGTGCGCCTCGCGCGTGCGTTCACCGGCCGGCCGAAGCTCGCGAAGTTCGAGGGCGCCTATCACGGCACGCACGACTGGGTCATGGTGAGCGTCAGCGGCGATCCGAAGGCGGGCGGGAGCCGGAAGCGCCCGAAGTCGGTCGCCTGGTCGGCGGGCCTGCCGCCGGCGGTTCTCAAGCACGTCGTGGTCCTGCCCTGGAACGACCCGGAGGCGTGCGAGCAGATCATCGAGGCGGAAGCGGCGCAGCTCGCGTGCCTGATCGTGGACCCGATGATGTGCAACGCGGGGCTCCTCCCGCCGGCCGACGGCTTCCTCCAGCGGCTGCGCGCGATCACGGAGCGCCACGGGATCCTGCTGATCTTCGACGAGGTGATCTCGTTCCGCGTCGGGTGGGGCGGCGCGCAGGAGCGCTTCGGCGTCCGGCCCGACCTCACGACGTTCGGCAAGATCATCGGCGGCGGCCTCCCGGTCGGCGCCTTCGGCGGGCGGAGCGACATCATGAACTTCTACGACCCGCGCAAGGGCGGTGCCCGCATCAGCCACGGCGGGACGTTCAACGCCAACCCCGTGACGATGGCCGCGGGCGTGGCGACGCTCGGCGCGCTGACGCCCGAGGCGTACGCGCGGCTCGACGCGCTGGGCGAGCGGCTGCGCGGCGGCGTCACGCGCCTCCTCGCCGCGACCCGGCGCAAGGGGCAGGTGACCGGCGCGGGCTCGCTCTTCTGGCTCCACTGGACGCCGGAGCCGCTCACCGACTACCGGTCGGCCCGCCCGAAGGACGCCGAGGCGCCGCTGCGCGTCTTCATGGGGCTCCTGAACGAGGGAATTCTATTGACGCAGCGGGGTCTCGGGGCCTGCTCGCTCGCGATGACGGACGAGGACGTGGACCGTTTCATCAACGCGCTGGCCCGAGTATTAGCGAGAGCGTAATTTGCCCGAACGTCGGGCGCCGGAGCCCCGCGAAGGCGCCCCGACGGCGAAAAGAGGAATAATGACGACGCACATCGACATCAACTGCGACATGGGCGAGAGCTACGGCCGCTGGACGCTCGGCGCCGACGAGGAAGTCATGCCGCACATCACCTCGGCCAACGTCGCCTGCGGCTTCCACGGCGGCGATCCGCACGTGATGCGCAAGAGCGTGGACCTCGCCGTCAAGTACGGCGTGGCGGTGGGCGCGCACCCCGGGCTGCCCGACCTCATGGGCTTCGGCCGGCGGCGCATGGAGGTCAGCCCTCAAGAATTGAAGGACTATCACCGCTACCAGACCGGCGCGCTCGCCGCGTTCGCCAGGGCGGCGGGGACGAAGCT
>JBGPIS010000129.1:0-7055 GCA_041484965.1 Methylomirabilia bacterium | reverse complement strand
GTGACCCGCCGCGGCCATTACGGCTTCGAGCGGCGGCGCAAGGCCGATATTCAAAAGGCCAAGCAGGAGGCCAAGCGGCAGCGCAAGACGGAGCGCGCGGAGGCGGGCATCACCGGACCCGAGATGGGCGAGGCACCCGACACCGGCGCTCAGCCCGGCGTCTGGGAGTGGTTCTCGCCGAGCCGCGGCCGGACAGTCACCACGCGGACCGCCGCGCGGCCCGAGTCCGATGCGCCCGACGACTGGGTACTGCTGACGGACGTCGAACCCGGCGCCGAGCCCGAGTAGCCCGCCGGCGGCTCAGGACGCCTGGAAGCTGACCTTGTTGTGCGTCCCGTCGCAGAACGGCTTCGCGCTCGATTGGCCGCAGCGGCAGAGCGCGATCTTCGGCTTTCCAGTCGTGTCGACCTTCTTGCCGGCTCCATCGTAGACTTCGCACTCGCCCTCGATCAAGTACGGGCCGTTGGGGCGGACGGAGATCTTGACGGTCATCGGATCGATCCTCCTCGGGGTTTGACCAGCGGCCCCCAAGATACCATCGGCGCGGTACACTGACCGCGTGAAAGCGCCGGGCGCCGTCCTCCTCGTCGCGTGCTACGAGCTCGGCCACCAGCCGCTCGCGGTGGCGTGGCCCGCGGCGTTCCTCGAGCGCCGGGGCTACGCCCCCGCGGTGATGGACGTCTCCGTGGAGCCCTTCGACGCCGAGAAGGTGCGGCGGGCGCGGCTCGTCGCGATCTCGGTCCCGATGCACACCGCGCTGCGCCTGGGGGTCGTCGTCGCCGAGCGCGTGCGCGCCGTGAACCCGGCCTGCCACATCGCGTTCTATGGCCTCTACGCCACCCTCAACGCCGACCACCTCCTGAAGGCCTGCGCGGATTCGGTGATCGGCGGCGAGACCGAATCCGCGCTCGTCGACCTGGTCCGGGAGCTCGAGCGTAGAGACGCCGAGCGGGGCGAGGGGGCGGGCGCGTCGGCGCCCGTCGTGCCGGCGCGCGCCCGCGCCCTTCCACTGCCCGTGCTCGAGAAGCTCGAGTTCCCCGTGCCGAGCCGGTCGAAGCTGCCGTCGCTCAAGAAGTACGCGCACCTCGAGCGCCACGGCGCGCTCGAGCTGGTGGGCTACGTGGAGGCGAGCCGCGGCTGCAAGCACCTGTGCCGCCACTGCCCGATCCCGCCCGTCTACGGCGGGCGCTTCTTCGTCGTGCCGGTGGAGGTGCTGCTTGCGGACGTGCGCCAGCAGGTCGCGGCGGGCGCGACGCACATCACCTTCGGCGATCCCGACTTCCTCAACGGGCCGCGCCACGCGCTCGCCGTGGCCGGCGCGCTGCACGCGGAGTTCGCCGAGCTGACGTTCGACGTCACGGCCAAGATCGAGCACCTGCTCCGTCACGCGGATCGGCTCGCCGAGCTCGCCCGCCTTGGCTGCGCGTTCATCGTCACCGCGGCCGAGTCGCTGAGCGACACCGTGCTGGCCCACCTCGCCAAGGGCCACACGCGCGCCGACATCGTCGCGGCCCTCCGCGCGGTCCGCGCCGCCCGCATCGCGCTCCGCCCCACGTGGGTGCCGTTCACGCCGTGGACCACGCTCGACGACTACCGCGAGCTGCTGGACTTCGTGGACGCCGAGGCGCTGATCGACGCGATCGACCCCGTGCAGTACTCGATCCGGCTCCTCGTCCCTCCCGGCTCGCTGCTCCTCGAGAGCCCTGCGCTGCGCCCGTTCCTCGGCGGGCTGGTCCAGGACGCGTTCTACCACCGCTGGACGCACCCCGACGGGCGCATGGAGCGGCTCGCGGGCGCGGTGGCGGCGCTCGTCGCGGAGGCCGCCGACCGCCGGGAGGATGCGGGGCTGACGTTCGGCCGCATCCGCCGTCTGGCCGACGAGCTCGCGGGCGCGCCGCCGCGCGAGCTCGTGGCGCTCCCGGCCGGCCGCGAGCGGCCGCCGCGGCTCACAGAGCCGTGGTTCTGCTGAGCCGAGCCCACGGAGGGCCAGTTGGCCCTGAGCGGACTTTCGGGTACAGTACCTGTCTAGAGGGAGGTGGTTGCCATGAGCACAGATCTCAAGACCAGAGTCCAGGAGCTGATCGACACGATGATCAACCCGTCGGTCGCCGGCCACGGCGGCTTCGTCGAGCTGATCGACGTCCAGGACGACCGCGTCTACCTTCAGATGGGCGGCGGCTGCCAGGGCTGCGGCGCGGCGGACGTCACGCTCAAGGCCGGCATCGAGCGGCTCATCAAGGAGGAGCTCCCCGAGGTGGTCGAGGTCCTCGACACGACCGATCACGCCGCCGGCGCCAACCCGTACTACACCCCGGGTAAAGCCTAGCCAGCGCCCGTCGGCCCGGGAGGTGCGATGGACCGCGTGCTCCTCCTCCTGCCGACGACGACCTATCGCACCCAGGCGTTCATCGACGCCGCGCGCGCGCTCGGCGTCGAGCTCGTCTGCGCCTCCGAGCGTCCGAGCACTCTCGAAGCCCACGCTCCCGACAACCTGATCACCCTCGACTTCGCCGATCCGGCCGGCGCCGCCGCGCAGGTCGCCCGCTTCGCCGCGCGCCGCCCGATCCACGCCGTCGTCGCCGTGGACGACCTGACCACGGTCGTCGCTGCCACCATCGCCACGCGGCTCGGGCTCAAGACGAACCCGGTGGCCGCGGCGGCGGCGGCGCGCGACAAGCACGAGATGCGGCAGCGGCTCAGCGCCGCCGGCGTGCCGGTCCCGCGCTTCCGGCTCGTATCGCTGAAGGACGATCCGGAGGCCGCGGCGCGGCGGGCCGAATACCCGTGCGTCCTCAAGCCGCTCGCCCTCTCGGCGAGCCGCGGCGTGATCCGCGCCGACGACGCGCAGGCGTTCGTCGCCGCCTTTCACCGCATCGCGGCGATCCTTCGACGCGACGACGTGAGCGTCGCGGGCGAGGCCGCGGCAGCGCTCCTGGTCGAGGACTTCATTCCCGGGCGCGAGGTGGCCCTCGAAGGCCTCCTCATGGCGGGCGGGCTCCAGACGCTCGCGCTCTTCGACAAGCCCGACCCGCTCGACGGCCCGTACTTCGAGGAAACGATCTACGTGACGCCGTCGCGCCTCGGTGAGGACGCGCAGCGCCGGATCGCGGCGGTCACCCGCGACGCGTGCGCGGCGCTCGGCCTCACCGAGGGGCCGGTTCACGCCGAGCTCCGGGTGAACGAGCGCGGGCCGGTCGTCCTCGAGGTCGCCGCGCGGTCGATCGGCGGGCTCTGCTCGCGCACGCTCCGCTTCGGGACCGGCATGAGCCTCGAGGAGTTGATCTTGCGCCAGGCGCTCGGCTGGCCGATTGCGTCGCTCGAGCGCGAGCGGCGCGCCGCGGGCGTGATGATGCTCCCGATCCCGCGCGCCGGCCGCCTGCGCGCGGTGCGGGGCCGGGAGGACGCGCTCGCGGTGCCGGGCGTCGAAGAGGTCGCGATCACCACGCACGCGGGCCAGGAGCTCGTGCCCCTGCCCGAGGGCTGGCAGTACCTCGGCTTCGTGTTCGCGCGGGCCGGCACGCCGGAGGCGGTCGAGCGCGCGCTTCGCGACGCGCACGCGCGCCTCCACGTCGACATTGAGTAAGCGTCCCGCGAAGAGGAAGCGCGCGCCGGCGCGGAAGCGGGCCCGGCGCGCAGCGCCGATCGCCAGCCAGGCGGCGATGACGGTCGAGCATGCCCGCCGGCGCCGCCGGGCCGAGGAGCGCACCGAGCTGCTCGCCAGCTTCAGAGCGCTCACGCGCCTGATCACCTCCGCGACCGAGAGCGACGCCGTCTTCCGCGGAATCGCCGAGGCGGCCACGGTGCTCCTCAGGGCGAAGATGGCCTGGGTCTGGGTGGACGATCCCGCCAGCGAGACGCTCCGCGAAGGCGGCAGCTTCGGCGCGGGAGCGGAGTACACCCGGATGATGCGCGAGGTCGTGCCACTACCCCGGGGCCGCGGCCTCGCCGGCGCGGTCCTCGAATCGCGGCAGGCCGAGTACATCGAGCACGTCCAGCGGGATCCACGCTTCCTGGGCCAGCGGCTCGCGGCGGCGGCCGATCTCCACGCGTGCGCGGCGATCCCGCTGATCCAACGCGAGCGACCGCTCGGCGCCCTCGTCGTCCTCTTCGGCCGCCGGGCGCCGTTCACGGCCGAGGAGAAGGAGCTCGTGGGGCTGCTCGCGGACCAGGCGACGATCGCCATCGAGAACGCGCGCCTCCTCGAGGAGACCGACCGGCGCCGGCGCGAGGCGGAGGTCGTCGCCGAGCTCGCCCGCGGCATCAGCGCCTCGCTCGACCTCGACACCGTGCTCCAGCGCCTCACCGACGGCGCGAAGGACCTCGTCGGGAGCGACATGGCGATGATCGGCTTCCGCGAGAGTGACGCGGAGGCCATCACCGTCCGGTATCGGGTGGGCTCGCGCTACGCGCCGAACCGGACGTTCAGCATCGAGCCGGGCAAGGGATTCGGCGGCCAGGCGCTCGTGACGGGCCGCCCCTGTCGGACCGACGACTACGCGGCCGATCCCGCCTTCGGCAAGGACTACCTGGGCGCGATCCGGCGAGATGGCGCCGTCGCGGCCATGGTGGTCCCGATCAAGCCGGACGACCGCGTGGTCGGTGTGCTCTACGTCGCCAACCGCTCGCGCCGGCGCTTCACCGACCACGACGAGAGCGTTCTGCTGCGGCTCGCCGACGGCGCGGCGAGCGCCATCAAGAACGCCCAACTCTTCGCGCGCGAGCTCGAGAGCGAGCGGCGCTACCGCTGGCTCGTCGAGGGCTCGATCCAGGGCGTGACGATCTTGAGGGGCTGGGTCACCCTCTTCGCCAACCTCGCGCTCGCCAAGATCCTCGGCTACGGGAGCCCGCGCGAGCTGGTCGGCCTCGACGCACGGTGCTGGATCGCGCCGCACGAGGTGGCGCGCGTCGAGACCTACGCCGCCGCCCGGCGGCACGGCGAGCCGGTGGCGTCCCGCTTCGAGTTCCAGGCGCTCCGGAAGGATGGGGCGCTGATCTGGGCCGAAGTCGAGGTGTCGCCGGTCGTGTGGGAGGGCGGACCCGCGGTCCAGATCACCGGGTTCGACGTCACCGAGCGCAAGCGGGCGGAAGCGGCGCTGCGCGACTCGAGCGAGTTCCAGAAGCAGATCATCGCGAGCGCGCGCTCGGGTGTCGTCGTCTACGACCGCGAGCTCCGCTACCTCGTCTGGAACCCGCTGATGGAGGAGCTGACGGGCCTGCGCGCCGAGAGCGTGATCGGCAAGCACTGCCTCGACCTGTTCCCGTTCCTCCGCGAGCGGGGCGTCTACGAGCTGCTCGAGCGCGCGCGGGCGGGCGAGACGATCACGTCCCCCGACTTCCGCTACACGATCCCCTCGACCGGCAAGGGGGGCTGGGTCTCCGGGCGCTACGGCCCGCTCCTCGACGCCAACGGGACGATCATCGGCGTGATCGCGACGGTGCGCGACGTGACCGACCGCCGGCACGCCGAGGAGGCGCGGCACCAGAGCGAGGAGCAGCTCCGCGAGGCGCAGAAGATGGAGGCCGTCGGCCAGCTCGCCGGCCGGATCGCCCACGACTTCAACAACCTGCTCGCGGTCATCACCGGGCGCAGCGACCTGCTGCTGCGGCGCCTGGCGGCCGAGGACCCCGCGCGCCGCGACGTCGAGCTCGTGAAGAAGACCGCGGACCGCGCGGCGATGCTCACCAAGCAGCTCCTCGCGTTCAGCCGCAAGCAGATGCTCCGGCCCGAGGTTCTCGACCTGAACCGGATCATCGCGGGCGTGGTCCAGATGCTCCAGCGGCTGATCGGCGAGAACATCGATCTCGTGACGCTGCTCGACCCGAACCTCGGCTTCGTGCGGGCCGATCCGGCGCAGATCGAGCAGATCGTCCTCAACCTCGCGGTCAACGCGCGCGACGCGATGCCCCAGGGCGGGCGGCTCAGCATCGAGACCGCGAGGGTGGATCTCGACGACACGTTCGCCGACGCCAACCCCGGCGCGGCGGCCGGGCCGTACGTGCGGTTCCAGGTGCGTGACACGGGCTCGGGGATGAGCCCCGAGGTCCAGGCCCGCATCTTCGAGCCCTTCTTCACCACCAAGGAGATCGGCAAGGGCACCGGCCTCGGCCTCGCGATCGTCTACGGCATCATCAAGCAGCACGAGGGCCTCGTCACGGTCGAGAGCGCGCCGGGGGCGGGCACGACGTTTCGGGTCTACCTCAAGCAGGTGCCCGGCGCCGCCGACCGCGGCCGGCTCCCGCGTCCTGGGAGCGCCGAAAAACCGTGGTAGCATGCGGCGCACGGAGGGCCCGCCCATGAGACTGCTCAGTCTGCTCGCACTCGCACTGCTCGTCGCCGCCCCGGCTGCGGCGCAGCCGAAGGACGTCGTCATCGGCGTCATCTATCCGATGTCGGGGCCCGCCGCCCAGGCCGGCATCGACAACAAACCGGTGTTCGAGATCGCCGCCGAGATCGCGAACGGTACCACCGACCTCCCGTTCCCCTTCTACCAGCGGCTCAAGGGGATGCCCGGCCTCAAGGGCGCGAAGGTGCGCCTCATCTTCGCCGACCACCAGGGCAAGCCCGACGTCGGCCAGGCGGAGGTCGAGCGGATGTTCACGCAGGAGAAGGTCCACGCGGTCGTCTGCTGCTGGCACTCGAACGTGACCGCGGCCGCGAGCCAGGCCGCCGAGCGCATGAGCATGCCGTTCTTCAACGCCGAGTCGTCGTCTCCGGCGCTCACCGCGCGCGGCTTCCAGTGGTTCTTCCGGAGCTCGCCCCACGACGGCCACTTCACGCAGGTGATGTTCGACATCTTCCGCGACTTCCAGGCCAAGCGCGGCGTGAAGCTCAAGACGCTCGGCCTCACGTACGAGGACACCACGTTCGGCGCCGACAGCGGCAAGGTGGAGAAGGAGCTGGCGGCCAAGTACGGCTACGAGGTCCTGCTCGACCTGCAATATCGAGCGCGATCCACCTCGTTACAGTCGGAAGTCCAGAGGCTCAAGGCTGCGAACCCCGACATCTGGATGCCGACGTCGTACCAGACCGACGCGATCCTCTTCGTCCGCACGAG
>JBGPIS010000128.1:0-7060 GCA_041484965.1 Methylomirabilia bacterium | reverse complement strand
GTGACCGACGAGCACGCGATCGCCCAGAACGTCGTCGAGCTCCGCGAGGACGCGCTCGACGCTCGGCGCGCCGCTCACCATCGCATCGGTGATCCCGTGAATGCGGCTCGACTCGGGCGGGATCGGCCGGCCGGGATTGACACGGGTGACGTAACCCGCTTGCGGTTTGCCCTCGACGAACGGGATCGCGGCGAGCTCGAGAATCGCGTCGTTCCGCGGATCGAGCCCCGTCGTCTCGAGGTCGATGGCGACGAAGCCCGGTCGGAGCAGGGCGTCGAGGCTCACGGCGTGGATGGGCCTCGCGCGCCGTCGCCAGAGCGAAGAGAAGAGGTTCACGCGTCCGCCAAAGCTAGCGGGCGAAGTCGGTCGCGAAGCGCTCGCGCACGGCCGCTTGCACGTGCGCCACGGTCCGCATCGCGTCCTTCATCAGGACCGCGTCGGCGCGCGAGAGCGCATTGGGGTTGATGTCGTTGTCGGGGGGCTCGCCCCGCGTGAGCTGCTCGAGCTGGTGGACGAGCCGGAGGCGCATGAAGTGCTGGTAGGCGTCGGTGATCTCGCGCACCTCGGCGTCCCGAACGACGCCGCGTCCCCCCGCCGCGCGGAAGCGGTCGATCGTGTTCGTCTCGGCGAGCCCGAGCGTGAGCGCGTGGAGGCGGGCGGCACCCACGAGCTGGAGCCCGCCGGCGCCCTTCACGTTCACTGCGCCGCGGTGCGGGCCGCTCCGCTGCACGGCCACGTTGCCGAAGAGCGTGAACGGCAGGCGCCGCTCGACAACGTCTTTGGCGAGGTACCCGAGGAACGCCCGGCTCTCGGGCGCCTCCCGCCGGACGAGCTCGCGGAGCTCCTCGCCGAGATCGAGGGCGCCGGTCAGCGGCCGGAGGTCGAAATAGATGGACGCGGCCAGCACGTGCTCGGGCGTCGCCTCGCGCAGCCAGCGCCGGAAGTAGCCGGCCCACACCGACAGGGGCTGGCACCACGCCGGATTCGACGCCATCGCGTTGCCCGGGCACGGCGGGACGCCGATGCCCACAAGGGCCCGGATCGCCGCGCCGGCGAACCGCGCGAAGTACTCGGCCGCGCGCGGCCGCAGGTGCTCCGGCGGATCCCGGTAGACCAGCCCGTTGTCCTGGTCGGTGCGGAGCGTCTGCTCGCGCCGCGCCTCGCTGCCGAAGCTGAGCCAGCAGTATTCCGTGGGCGGCGCATCCTCCCCCGCCTCCTCGAGCGTCCCCGCGGTGAGGCCGAGCGTCCGCACGACCATCCGGTCGTTCAGCTCGGCGACGATCTGGCCGATGTCGTACGCCGTGCCCCCCTCCTCCACGAGCCGGCGGACCAGCGCCGTCACGCGCGCGCCGAGGCCGGCCAGCGCCTCGAGCGAAACCGCCCGCGTGATCTCCCGGGCGAGCGTCACCGGGTGCGTGGACTGGAGCACCAGGAAGTCGCGGCTCGAGACGACCCCCACCGCTCGCCCGTCCTCCACGATGACCACGTGGCGGATCCGGTGCCGCGTCATCTCGAGCACCGCCTCGAAGGCGAAGGCGGCCGGCCGGAGCGTCACGAGCGGCGCCGACATGATCGCGCTCACCGGCGTCGTCGCGGGATCGCGGCCCTCGGCGACGACCTTCCGCCTGAGGTCGCGGTCGGTCACGATGCCAACCGGGGCTCCGTCGTCGCCCACGACGACGACCGAGCCGACGCCCTCGCGCGAGAGGCGGCGGGCCACCTCAACCGCCGAGACGGTAGGCCCACACGTCACCGGCCTCCGCTTGACGAGGTCGCGGACGCGGTGGAGGAAGAGCGAGAGCTCCCCGGGACGCGTGTCGGCCACGAAAGCCTCAGGCGATGGGCGACCGGCGCCCGGCCCGCCCGGCGACGGCCCGTCCCGCGATCACCGCGGCGCCGGCCACGTTGACCAGGACGACGAGGGCCAGCGAGACGAGCAGCAGCGCCATCACCGGACTCGTCACGCGGTCGAGACCCGCCTCGGGCGGGAGCACCGTCTCGAGCTTGGCCAGAGGCAGGAGCGTGAGCATGGGGATACTGATCACGACCGCGACGAGGCCGACCGCGGCGCGGCCGAGCCTCCGGACCGGGTCGAGACGGCGATGCCGCGCCTCGGTGCGCACCCACAGCGCCGTCACGAGAACGAAGAGCACGAGCAGGCAGGCGACGAAGGCCATCTGCGACAGCCAGCGCGCGCCGGCCGCGGCATAGACGGCGGCGAAGAGCACGACACCGACGAAGTTGGCGGCCGCGAGGGCGAGCACTGGACCCACTGTACCCCGATCGCCTACCCGGGTGGTGCTTTGCGCAGGTGGGCGACCAGCACCTTCGTGATCAGCCAGAACACGGCGTAGACGCCGAGCGCGATGAGCCGGGAGCGCGTTTCCGGCGTGCCGGGGGCGAGGAACGGGCGAACCGGACGCGTGAGCGGACGGGTGACGACCGAGAAGAACCAGAGCGTCCGGCTCTCCGGCCCGTGAATGAACCGGGCGAAGACGATGTGCAGGAGGAGATAGACGGCGGCCATGTAGGCCAGGAAGCCCAGGATGAGAACGAGGCGGATGAGGAGCGCGTCCATGTGCACCCCGCGGGCGGGGAGGACCTGGCCTCCCCGCCCGCGTAGTACGCGGTGTGCCTGCTTGGCCTAGCGGGCGAAGGCCCCCTTGGCGTCGCGACCGAGCGGATCGCCCATCGTGGCCTGCCCCGACTTCGGATACCGAACGCTGGCGACGAGGTTCTGCACCGCCAGGGGCGGAGGCGGCGTCAGCAGCGAGACGATCCAGATCGTGAGGAAGCCCGCTGGCAGCCCGAAGATCGCCGACGAGATCGTCGTGGTGCCGAACCAGGACACCCCGAAGAACCGGCTGCCGATCATGTAATAGAGCGTGACGCCCAGTCCCACGAGCATCCCGATGTTCGCGCCCCACTTGTTGGTGCGTTTCCACCAGATGCCCATGACGAGCGCCGGGAAGAAGGACGCGCCAGCCAGGCTGAACGCCCATGCCACCAGCTCCACGATGAGCGAGAGCCGGTAGGTCGCGATGTACGCCGCGACGATTGCCGTGATGACCAGGAACACCTTCGTGACCGTCAGGCGCTTCACCAGCGACGCGCTCGGATCGAGGATGTTGTAGTAGAGGTCGTGGGAGATCGCGTTGGCGATGGTCAGCAGCAGCCCGTCCGCCGTCGAGAGCGCGGCGGCGAGACCACCCGCCATCACGAGACCCGTGATCACGAACGGCAGACCCGCGATCTCGGGCGTCGCCAGCACGACGAAGTCGCTCGACTTGACGACGAAGTCCGCCCACTGGACGATGCCATCACCGTTCTTGTCGACGACCTCGAAGAGCCCCGCCGGCTTCCAGAGGGTGACCCAGGCCGGCAGCTCGGTGATCTTGCTGCCAACGAGCCTGGCATAGAGCGCGAACCGCGCGAACGCCGCGTAGGCCGGCGCGGTGAAGTAGAGCATGAAGATGCAGAGCAGCGCCCAGCCGCACGTCGTCCGCGCCTGTCGCACGGACGGCGTCGTGTAGTAGCGCGTGAGGATGTGCGGGAGCCCGGCGGTGCCGACCATGAGACAGAAGGTCAGCGCGAGGAAGTTCCACATCCCGGTGCCCGTCGGCACCGTGAGGTAGTTCCCGAGCTTCGCGTCGTCGCTCGCCGCCGGGGCCTTGGCCTGTGTCAGCGCGATGGTGCGCTGGCCCGTCAGCTTGGTCCGGTCGGCGTCCGAGATGGCGGGATCCTTCAGCTTGGCGGTGAGCTCGTCCGCGTCCTTCTTCCAGAGGGCGCGCGTCTCCTTCTCCTTCGGGTCGCGCGTGACCGCGATCGCGCTCGCGTTGTTCCTCTGGAGGAGCTGGCCGTAGGTCAGCTCGGGAATCGGAATCGAGAAGATCGTCCACGACATGTACACGACGGGGACGAGGTACGAGATGATCAGGATGATGTACTGGGCCACCTGGGTCCAGGTGACCGACTTCATGCCACCGAGGACCGAGCAGAAGAGGACGCCTACGAGCCCGAGGAACACGCCGATGTTGAAGTCGATGCCGATGAACCGGGCGACGATGAGCCCGACGCCCGTGACCTGGGCGATGAGGTACATGAGCGAGCAGGCGATGGCGCCGAGGACGCCGATGAGACGCGCCATGTTGCCCCCGTAGCGGGCGCCGAGGAAGTCCGGGATCGTGTAGGCGCCGAACTGCCTGAGGTACGGGCCCAGGAAGACGGCCAGCAGGAGATACCCGCCGGTCCACCCCATGACGTACGCGAGCCCCGCGAACCCCTGGACCGACAGGGCTCCGGCCATGGAGATGAACGAGGCCGCCGACATCCAGTCCGAGCCGGTCGCCATCCCGTTGTAGAACGCGGGCACCGAGCGGCCGGCGACGTAGTACTGGTCCGGATTCGAGGTGCGCGTCACGACCCCGATGACGACGTAGATCGCGAGCGAGAGGGCCATGAACAGCCAGCCGATCCACTTGTTCGGGAGGCCGAAGAACACCTCGCCGATCCCGATCAGGGTCGTGATGCCGAGGAACCCGATGGTGTAGAGGCCGAAGATCTTGTCCAGGCTCATGGTGTCGTTAGTCCCCCTCGTGGATGCCGTACTCGAGATCCTTCTTGTTCATGAGCAAGGCGTACACGGCGATCTCGATGACGAAGATCGCGAGCGAGCCCTGTGCCGCCATGTAGTACCCGAGCGGGAACCCGATGATCGTGAACTGGTTGAGCCAGCCGGCCATGAGGCCCGAGATGATGTACGTCACCACGAACCAGATGATCAGGAGGACCGTGGTGAGCCGGACGTTGTACCGCCAGTACGTCTGCTTCTGCGCTTCGGTCAGATCGGCCATACACGCTCTCCTATGAACGGCGATGGGTTACACGAGTTCGCGGCAGCCGCCGATCTTTGGTCACACGGCGTCGCGGGAAGTCGTGCAGCCGACATGCCACGGAGCATCGTGGCCTAAGAGGCCGATTTTCTGGAATTCCTGTTCGCTCTGATCCGGGGGGATGGTGCCGGTACCAACGTCTTCTTGGTATCGGCACCTTGACGCAGCGCGCGGGCCTCGCGGCTAGGGCACCTTCGGGAGGGCGGCGCACCGGGCCCTGACGTCGTCGAGCGACGCGCAGTCCTTGAGGTGCTCCACGACGGCGCCGAGCGGCGTGGCCCGCGCGCTGTTCGCCGGCGCGTCCTTCGTCAATGTCGCGAGCGCCGCCTTGCCCTCGGGGCCGTCGAGGTCCAGCTTGAGAAACATCTCACCGGAAGCGAGGCCCATCCATTTCACGACCGACACCGTGACGGTCCCGCCCTTGATGCCGCCCTTGTCGTGGCTCACGAGGATCTTGTCGCCACCGTCGAGGGCAATCCGGCAGTACGCGCCCGCCTTCGGGTCGGTGACGAATCGCCCGATCTTCGCCATCGACCATTCCTCCGCGCGCTACTCTTGCTCCGCCTTGCTCTTCGACTGGGCCATGGCTCCCTCGCTGAGTGATTGTTCGGCCTGTACGGCGCGAGGATTCTACCTCATTCGCCGAGCCCCGCCGAGGGCCGGCGGAGCCCGTACCGGATCAGCTTCTCGTGGAAGTTCTTCGGGTCCATGTCGGCGTGCTTGGCCGCGGCGGTCAGCTTGCCGCCCTCCACCTCGAGCACGCCCGTGACGTACGCCCGCTCGAACTCCTCGACGACGCGCGCCTTCGCCTCGCGGAACGGCAGCGTCAGGTCCACGGGCGGCCGGCCGCCCTCGCCCGTCAGGAACCGCTCGACGTCGGTGAGCGTGTCGCCCTTGGCGACGATCACCGCGCGCTCGATGACGTTCTCGAGCTCGCGCACGTTACCCGGCCACGCGTAGCGGCAGAGGACCTGCATGGCCTCGGGCGTGATGGCCCGCACCATCTTCCGCGACCGGCGCGCGCTCGCCTCGAGGAAGTGCTGGGTGAGCAGCGGCACGTCACCGGCGCGCTCGCGGAGCGGCGGCACACGGACGGGCATGACCGACACCCGGTAGAACAGGTCGCGCCGGAAGGCGCCGCGCTCGACCTCCGCCTGGAGGTCCTTGTTGGTCGTCGCGATGAAGCGCACGTCGATCTCCACGGGACGGTCGGACCCGATGGAGGTGACGCGCTTCTCCTCGATCACGCGGAGGAGCTTGGACTGGAGCCCGAGCGGCATCTCACCGATCTCGTCGAGGAGCAGCGTGCCGCCGTTCGCCGCCTGGAGCAGGCCGCGCCGCGTCTCGGCGGCGCCGGTGAAGGCGCCCTTCCTGAAGCCGAAGAGCTCGGACTCGAAGAGCTCCTCGGGGATGGCCGCGCAGTTCACCGCCGCGAAGGGCTTGTCGCGCCGGGCGCCCGAGAAGTGGAGCGAGCGGGCCAGGAGCTCCTTGCCGACACCGGTCTCGCCGTGGATGAGCACCGTGGTGTCGAGCCCGGCGACCGAGTTGAGGAGCTCGAAGACCTCGGTCATCGCCCGGCTCTGGGCGACGATGTTCTTGAGCGTGAAGCGCTCCTGGTTGCGCCGGAGGGTGGCGCGGCTCGCCGCCTTCAGCTCGTGGAACTCGATCGCCCGGCGCAACACCATCAGGACCTCGGCGGCTTCGAACGGCTTGACGAGGTAGTCCTCGGCGCCGAGCCGCATCGCCTCGACCGCCGAGCCGATCGTCCCGTAGGCCGTCATGACGACGACCGCCAGGTCCGGGTGCTCGCTCTTGACCCGGCGCACCAGCTCGAGCCCGTCGATGCCGGGCAGCCGCTTGTCGGTCAGCACCAGGTCCACGTCGGCGTTCTTCAGGAGGTCCACCGCCTCCTCGCCGCTCGAGACGACCAGCACCTCGTAGCCCTCGACCTCCAGCGTCCGCTGGAGCGGGCGCAGGAAAATCTCGTCGTCCTCGACGATCACGATCCGGTGCTTCATCGCGCCCCCCTAGCCCACTTCCACGGCCGCCGGCAGCGGCGACCGCGGGATGACGAGCCGGATCGTCGTCCCCCGGCCGGGCGCGCTGTCGACCTCGATCTCGCCGCCGTGGAGGTCCATGATCTTCTTCACGATCGCCATGCCGAGCCC
>JBGPIS010000127.1:0-7064 GCA_041484965.1 Methylomirabilia bacterium | reverse complement strand
CACGGGCGCGGAGGGCTTGCGGCGTATCCGGGAGGGCGGCGTCGGCCTGGTCCTCCTGGACCTGCGCCTCCCCGACATGAAGGGCAGCGCGGTGATGCGCGAGGCACAGCTCAACCCCGCGCCGCCCGAGTTCATCATCGTCACCGGCCACGCCACGCTCGCGTCGGCGATCGACGCGGTGGAGGCGAGCGCGGTGGGCTTCCTCCCGAAGCCCGTCGATTTCCAGCGCCTGGGCACGCTCGTCGGCCGGGTGTTCGAGCGGCGCCGGCTGATGCGCGAGAACGGCCGCCTGCAGCAGGAGCTCACCGAGCGCCTCGCGGAGAGCGAGACCCTCGCCGCGATCGCCGCCACGGTCAGCTCCACGCTCGACCTCCGCGAGGCGCTGCGCCGGGTCTGCCGCGAGCTGGCGCGTCTGCTCGGCGCGGAGACGGCGTCGGCGTACCTGCTCGACCCCGCCACCGACCAGCTCGTTCCCACGGCCGCCTACCACGTGCCGAAGAAGCATCTCGCGACGCTTGCCACCACCACGCTGCCGCTGCGGGAGCAGGGCTTTTACGTTCCGTTGTGGCGGGACCGGCGGCCCGTGTATTCGGACGACGTCGCCCGCGATCCGCGGTTCACGCACGAGCTGTTTCGGACGTTCCGGCACCAGTCGGGGCTCATCCTGCCGCTGGCGCTCGACGACGAGGTCCTCGGCGCCTTCTACCTGGTCTGGTGGACCGCGCGCCGGAGCTTCCCGCAGCGTGAGCTCCAGCTGCTCGACCGGGTGTCGGCGCAGGCCGGACTCTTGCTCCGGAACGCCCGTCTCTACGAGCAGGCCGGGCGGAATCAGCATCGGCTCGAGGTCCTCAACGAAGTCTCGCGCCGTCTCGCCGCCGTTCACGAGCGGGAAGAGGTGCTCTCGCTGATCGTCGACGAGGCCGCCCGGCTGCTGAACGCCGAGGCGGCGGGGATCCGCCTCCTGGAAGGGGACGAGCTCGTGGTCGCCGCCCGGACCGAGTCGGCGGCGGCTGTCATGGCCCGGCCCCGCATCAAAGTCGGCGAGAGCCTGACCGGCCGCGTGGTGTCCACGGGCGAACCGATCGTCGTCGAGGACCTGGCCAGCGACACGGCATACGACCCGGCCCACAAGCGGGGCGCCGTGGACCGGGGATTTCGCGGGTTCGTGGGCGTCCCCCTGAAGAGCCGCGGGCGGATCCTCGGCGCGCTCAACATCTACACGAAGGGCGCGCGCCACTTCCTGCCCGACGAGACCGCCCTGCTGGCGGCGCTCGCGGACCAGGCGTCGACGGCGATCGAGAAGGCCCGCCTGTTCCAGGAGACCGAGGAGGGCCAGCGGCGCCTCGCGCAGATTTTCGACTCCACGTCCGACGGCATCATCCTCGTGAACCGGAGCGGCGAGATCCAGGCCGTGAACCGTCAGGCCGGCGCCCTCCTCGGCTTCAACGCCGACGAGGTCGTCGGTGTGGTGCTGGCCGAGCTCCTCGCGAAGTATCGGAGCTCGGTGTCCGACTACGACCGCGTCTTCGCCGCGCTCCACGCGCTGCTCGAGGACCCGGACCGCGGCGGCGAAGGCGATCTCGAGCTCCGGCGCGCCGGCCGGATCGTCCACTGGGCCGGGCAGGCGACGCGCGACACGGCGGGCCGCGCGACCGGGCTGACGCTGACGCTCCGGGACGTCACCCAGGAGCGCGAGGTCAGCCAGATGAAGACCGACTTCGTCTCCTTCGTCACGCACCAGCTCCGGACGCCGCTGGCGGGGATCAAGTGGATGCTCGAGCTCGCCGGCCAGGCGCCCGATCTCCCCGCGGAGGCTGCGAGCTACGCCCGGGACGCGCGCGCGGCGGCGGAGCGGCTGATCAGCCTGGTCAACGATCTCCTCGATATCTCGCGTCTCGAGAGCGGCAAGCTGGCGGTCACGCTCCGGCCGGTCAGCCTCGGTCAGCTGACCCGGAGCGTCCTGGACGATCTGGTCACGCTGGTGCGCGAGAAGGGGCACCGGGTATCGGTGGCCGGCGCCGATGCCATACCGGCGGTGATCGCGGACGCGCAGCTGCTGCGCCAGGCGATCCTCAATCTCACGTCGAACGCGATCAAGTACACCCCCGCCGGTGGCGAGGTCGCGATCCGGATGGCGGTCGAGGACGGCGCCGTGCGGTGGACGATCACGGACAGCGGCATCGGGATCCCGACGGGGGCCCAGACGCGGCTCTTCGAGAAGTTCTACCGGGCGGACAACGTGCACACGGTCGAGACCGAGGGAACAGGGCTCGGGCTCTACCTGGTCCGGCTCATCGTGGAGAAATTCGCGGGGCAGGTGTGGTGCGAGTCCGACGAGGGCAACGGGGCGACCTTCATCCTCACGCTGCCGGTGCCCGGGCGGAGCCAATGACGAACACGGAGAAACGGATCCTGCTGGTCGAAGACGATCGCTTCCTGCGTCGGGCGTGCGAGGCGAGCCTGCGCCAGCGCGGGTACGCGCTGATGACGGCGTCCGACGGCGAGGAGGGGCTGCGCGTGGCACGGGCCGAACTTCCGGACTTGATCCTCCTCGACCTGCTGATGCCGAAGCTCTCCGGGGTTGACGTGCTGCGCGCGCTCCGGGGCGACCCGGCCACGCGCGGCCTCCTGGTCGTCATCCTCTCGAACTCCTCCCGCGAGGCGGACGTGCAGGCGGTCACCGCGCTCGGCATCTCCGCCTACTTCGTGAAGTCGAACCTGTCGCTCCAGGAGCTCGGCGACAGGATCGATCGCCTTCTCGGGGGCGGGGGGCGCCCGGCGGGCGCCTAGTGTCCCGTCGCTGAATCATGTTAAGAACCAGCCGCACCGGGGCCGCGGACGCGGGCCGCGTGGTCCCGCGACCTCTGTCGTGCGTGCCCGTCGGCCCGCCGCGCGATCGCTAACATGATTTCGCAGACGCGACACTAGGCGCGGCTGCCCGGCTTGATCGCCGGGCTGCCGGTCGTGCAGAGAGGGCAGGCCTCCGGCGGCCACGCCTTGGCGGCGATCGTCGCGAGCGCGGCACGCTTGACGGGGAAGCTCGCCGCGCCCCCACTCCGGTCGATCAGCGAGCCGACCCCGACGACCACGCCCCCGTGCTCGTCCACGCACGCGATGACCTCGCGCGTCGAGCCGCCCGTCGTGATCACGTCCTCGACCACCAGGCACCGCTCGCCGGGCGTCAGGGCGAAGCCGCGTCTGAGGCGCATGACGGCGTTCTCGCGCTCGGTGAAGAGGGCGCGCACGCCGAGCGCGCGCGCCACCTCGTGGGCGACCAGGATGCCGCCGATCGCGGGCGCCAGCACGGTCTGGGCTCCCGCGTCCTTGAACCTCGCGGCGAGCTCCTCCCCCAGCGCCGCGGCGTGCTCGGGATGCTGGAGCACGAGCGCCGACTGCAAGTAGACGTCCGAGTGCAGGCCCGACGTCAGGCGGAAGTGGCCGTGCATGAGGGCGCCGGTCTTTTCGTAGAGCTCGAGCGTCTCGCGTTCGGTCATGCGAGCTCCTTCAGGATGGCCATGGCGGCCGCGCGCGGGTCCGGCGCGGCGGTGATCGGGCGACCCACGACGAGGTAGTCGGCGCCGGCCGCTAGCGCCTGCCGGGGCGTGGCGACGCGCACCTGGTCGTCCGCCCGTTCGGCGGGGGAGTCCTGAGGGGGGCGAGAGCCCCCCTCGGTCCGAAGAGTCCGGATGCCGGGCGTGACGATGACCCAGCGGTCGCCGAGCGCGAGCCTGAGCAGCCGGATCTCACGGGGCGAGGCGACGCAGCCGTCGAGCCCGGCCGCGCGCGCCTGCTCGGCCAGGCGCAGCACGTGAGCCTCGACGCTCGCCGGCACGCCGACCTCGCGCACGAGCGCCATTCGGTCGAGGCTCGTCAGCACGGTCACGCCGAGGCAGAGCGGCCGCGGGACGCCGAAGTCCGCGGCCGCCTTGCCTGCCGCCTCGGCCGCGGCGCGCATCATCGCGCCGCCGCCGCTCGCGTGGACGTTGAGCATGAACACGCCGAGGCGTGTCGCCTCGCGCACGGCGCCTGCGACGGTGTTGGGGATGTCGTGGAACTTGAGGTCGAGGAAGACGCGGAGGCCCCGCTTGCGCGCGGCCTCGACCGCGGCGGGGCCCGCCGCCGTGAAGAGCTGGGAGCCGATCTTGCACCCGGTGACGACGCCCGCGAGCCGGCCCAGCAGCGCCTCGGCCTCGCCGAGCCCCTCGACGTCGAGGGCGACCAGGAGCCGGTCTTCAAGATGCACCCTGGTACTCCTGCAGGCTCAGGACTCGCTGCTCGCCCTTGAGCAGCGCCTCGATCGCGCCGATCGCGGTCTGGGCGCCGTCCACCGTGAGGTAGTAGGGGATGTTCTGGGTCACGGCGGTGCGCCGGATCATGTAGGAGTCACGCCGCGCGCGGCCGTCCTCGGGCGTGTTGAAGACGAGCGCGATCTCGCCGCGCTTCATGAGGTCGAGGACGTTGGGCCGGTAACCCTCGGCGACCTTGTGGACGAGCTCGACCGCCATGCCGTGGCGCTCGAGGACGCGCGCCGTGCCCGCGGTCGCGACCAGGGAGAAGCCCATCTCGGTGAGGCGCTTGGCGAGCGTCATCACCATGCGCTTGTCCCGGTTCTTCACGGAGATGAACACCTTGCCGGAGGCGGGGAGCACCGAGCCGGCGGCGAGCTGGGCCTTGAGGTAGGCGTTTCTGAAATCGCGGTCGATCCCCATCACCTCACCCGTCGATTTCATTTCCGGCCCGAGGACGGCGTCCACGCCGGGGAACTTCACGAAGGGGAACACCGACTCCTTGACCGCGATGTGGGCGAGCTCGCGCGCCTCGATCGCCGCGTACGGGGCCAGCGAGTGGCCGAGCATCGCGCGCGTGGCGATCTTCGCCAGCGGCTGGCCGATCGCCTTCGAGACGAACGGCACCGTCCGGGAGGCGCGCGGGTTCACCTCGAGGACGTAGATCGTCTCCTGGCGAATCGCGAACTGCACGTTGATCAGGCCGACGACGCCGAGGGCCCGGGCCAGCGCCTTGGTCTGGTCGGAGAGCGCCTGGATCTGGTCCTCGCCGAGCGAGTAGGGCGGCAGCGCGCACGCCGCGTCCCCCGAATGGATGCCGGCCTTCTCGATGTGCTCCATGACGCCGCCGACGACGACCCGCTCGGCGTCGGCGACCGCGTCCACGTCGATCTCGATCGCGTCCTCGAGGAACTTGTCGATGAGCACCGGGTGGTCCGGCGACACGCGGACGGCCTCGCGCATGTACTCCGAGAGGTCGCCGTCGTCGTACACGAGCCGCATCGCCCGCCCGCCCAGGACGTACGAGGGGCGGACGAGCACCGGGTACCCGCTCGACGCCGCGATCGCCTCCGCCTCGGCGACCGAGCGCGCCGTCGCCCCCGCCGCCTGGTTGAGCCCGAGCTCGGTGATGAGCGCGTTGAAGCGCTGGCGGTCCTCGGCGCGGTCGATGGCGTCGGGCGACGTGCCCAGGATCGGCACCCCGGCCTCCCGCAGGGGCACGGCGAGCTTGAGCGGCGTCTGGCCGCCGAACTGGACGATCACGCCGAGCGGCCGCTCCCGCTCGACGATGTTCAGCACGTCCTCGAGCGTGAGCGGCTCGAAGTAGAGGCGGTCGGAGGTGTCGTAGTCCGTCGAGACCGTCTCCGGATTGCAGTTGACCATGATCGCCTCCACGCCGAGATCGCGGAGCGCGAACGCGGCGTGGACGCAGCAGTAATCGAACTCGACGCCCTGGCCGATCCGGTTCGGTCCCGAGCCGAGGATGACGACCTTCGGGCGTGGCGTCGGCGGCGCCTCATCTTCCTCCTCGTAGGTCGAGTAGAGGTAGGGCGTGTGGGCGACGAATTCGGCCGCGCACGTGTCCACGGTCTTGAACGTGGCGAGGATGCCGTGCGCGCGACGGCGCGCCCGCACTGCCGCCTCGGTCGTCCCGGCGAGCTCCCCGATCCGTCGGTCGGCGAATCCGAACTGCTTCGCGCGCCGCAGGACGTCGGGGTCCGTGAGGCCGGCGCGGGCGATCTCGGGCTCGAAGGCCACGATCTCGCGGATGTTCTCGAGGAACCACCGGTCGATCTTCGTGAGCGCGTGGATCTCGGCCGTCGAGAGGCCCGCGCGGTACGCGTCGCCGATCGCGAACAGCCGGTCGGGGTTCGGCACGCACAGGAGCTGGCGCAGCTCCTCGAGGTCGGCGGGCCGGCCGAGCGTCAGGGCCCAGCGGTCCTGCTCGAGCGACCGGATCGATTTCTGCAGCGCCTCCTTGAAGGTGCGGCCGATCGCCATGACCTCCCCGACGGACTTCATCTGGGTCGTGAGCGTGCGGTCGGCCTCCGGGAATTTTTCGAAGTCCCAGCGGGGGAACTTCACGACGCAGTAGTCGAGCGCCGGCTCGAACGACGCCGGCGTCTCGTGGGTGATGTCGTTCCGGATCTCGTCGAGCGTGTACCCGACGGCGAGCTTCGCGGCGATCTTGGCGATGGGGAAGCCCGTGGCCTTCGAGGCGAGCGCCGAGGAGCGCGAGACGCGCGGGTTCATCTCGATCACGACGAGGCGCCCGTCCTCCGGGTTGACGGCAAACTGGATGTTCGCGCCACCGGTCTCGACGCCGATCTCGCGGATGATCGCGATCGCGGCGTCGCGCATGAGCTGGTATTCCTTGTCGGTGAGGGTCTGCGCGGGCGCGACGGTCACCGAATCCCCGGTGTGCACACCCATGGGATCGACGTTTTCGATCGAGCAGATGATGACGACGTTATCCGCGAGGTCGCGCATCACCTCGAGCTCGAACTCCTTCCAGCCGATCACGGACTCCTCGACGAGCACGGTCGCGACGGGCGACATCTGGCGCCCCCAGCGCACGGCCTCCTCGAGCTCCTCCGGGTTGTAGGCGACCGAGCCGCCCGTGCCGCCGAGCGTGAACGAGGGCCGGATGATGGCCGGGTAGCCGATCTTCCGGACGATCGCGCGCGCCTCCTCGAGGCTCCGCGCGTAGCCCGAGCGCGGGAGCGCCAGGCCGATGCGCTCCATCGCCTCCTTGAAGAGCTGGCGGTCCTCGGCCTT
>JBGPIS010000126.1:0-7085 GCA_041484965.1 Methylomirabilia bacterium | reverse complement strand
CTGGGCGATCACGAGGTTCGCCAGCTCGTCTTCGATGAAGGTCGGCAGGAAGATGATCCGCTCCTTCAGCAGGCGGGAGAAGATGTCGAATGCCCGCTCGCCGCGCGGCGTCTGCTCGATGACCATCGGCACCAGCGCCATCACCTTGTGCCTCCTTGTATTCGCCGTCGGGGACGCCGCAGCACCCGCGTTCGGGGATGTCAACCCGTTACCTTCGCGTTCGCCACGAGCATGTCGAGCGTCATGCGGTCCCGGAGCCCGTGCTTGAGCGCTTCCAGGTCGCCGCTTTTCTCCATCATACGCCGGATCGCCGGCACCGGCCGCTGGCTCGCCTGGGCGATCTTCTCGACCTCGGCGTCCACCTCCGCGTCGGCGGGCGCGAGCGTCTCACGCTCGGCGATCGTCTCCAGCAGGAGCGCGCGCCGGACCGTCTTCTCGGCCGCGGGCCGGAGCTCGGCGATCATCTTGCGGTAGTCCCACGGCACGCGGGCCGGGTCGATCCCCTGGCGCCGCAGGCCCTCGCGGGCGTGCTCGATCTGGTGAGCCACCTGACGCATGACCATCGCGTCGGGGACGGTGAAGGCGTGCTGCTCGATGACGGCGTCCACGATCTTATCTTGAAGTTCCCGCTGCTCGTCGTGCGCGCGCCGCGCCTCGAGCTGCTTCAGGACCTCGGCGCGGAGCGCCGCGAGCGTCTCGAACTCACCGAGCGACTTCG
This sequence comes from Methylomirabilia bacterium, assembly GCA_041484965.1. GTDB lineage: Bacteria > Methylomirabilota > Methylomirabilia > Rokubacteriales > CSP1-6 > JBGPIS01. The sequence goes on along the minus strand of JBGPIS010000126.1, from coordinate 6,367 downwards.
CGAGGTCGTCGTCGAGCGCCGGCAGGATCTTTTCCTTCACCTCGATCAGCTTGACGGCGGCCGAGCCGCCCTTGCCGCGCAGCTCCTCGCGCCCGTGGTCGTCGGCGAACCGGAACGGCACGTCGCGCGCGTCCCCCGCGCGCATGCCGACCACGGCCGCGTCGATCTCGGGGAGCACCGCCTTGCCGCCGACGAGGAACTCGTAGCCCGACTGGCTCGACGGCGCCTGGCCCTCGGTCGCGAGCGTGTAATCGATGACGAGGAGATCGCCCGGCGCGGCTGCGCGGTCCACCGCGCGGAACTGCGCCTGCTGCTCGCGCATGTGCTCGAGCGCCGCGTCCACGTCTTGGGAGGTCACGGGCTTCGGCGCGTGCTGCACCTCGACGCCCCTGTACGCGCCGAGCGGGATCGCCGGCTTGACCTCGACCACCGCGACGAAGCTGAGCGGCGCGCCCTCCTCGAGCTTGACGTCCTGAAGATCGGGCTCGGCGACGGGATCGAGGCGAGCCTCCGAGATGGCCTTACGGTAGACGTCGGGGATCAGGTGCTCGGCAACCTCGCGCCGGACGTCGGCGGCGAAGTGCGCTTTGACGAGCGCGCGCGGGACGTGGCCCTTGCGGAAGCCGGGCAGGCTCGCCTGCTTCTGGACGCGGCCGTAGGCGCGCTCCCACTCCTGCTGCACGACCTCGGCGGGCGCCTCGACCGCGAGGCGCCGCTTGCAGCCTTCGATCTCCTCGACTTCGACCTTCATCGACGCTCCATGTTGGTGCGAGAGGGGGGAGTCGAACCCCCAAGGGTCTGTTAGACCCACTGGATCCTAAGTCCAGCGCGTCTGCCAGTTTCGCCACTCTCGCGGGGATTGCAGTCGAATCGCGACCAAAAAAGCAGCATACCACCGATTCGGGCCGTTTCAGACCGCCCGCAGGTGGAAGCTCTTGGGCCGCGTCAGGTGGCGGAAGCCCAGGTGCGACAGCGAGCACCCCTTGCCGCTGTCCTTCACGCCCACCCACGGCAGCATCGGGTCCAGGTAGTCGCAGCGGTTGGCGTACACCGTGCCCGCCTCGACGCGGTCGGCGAGCCGGGCGGCGCGGTCAAGGTCGCGCGTCCACACCGACGCCGTGAGGCCGTAGGGGCTATCGTTCATGAGCCGCACGGCTTCGTCGTCGTCCGCGACGGGCATGAGGCCGACGACGGGCCCGAAGCTCTCCTCGCGCATCACCGCCATGTCGTGCGTGACGTCCACGAGCACCGCCGGCTCGCAGAAGAAGCCGCGGCCCGCGACCGGGCTGCCGCCCGTGAGGAGGCGCGCGCCCTTCGCGCGCGCCTCGGCGATCTGCGCGGCGACCAGCGCCACGCCCGAGCGCTGGGCCATCGGGCCGAGCGTCGTCCGCTCGTCCAGCGGCTCGCCCATCCGGTACTGCCGCACGAGCGCGACGCACGCGTCCACGAAGCGCGGGAAGATCCCTCGCGCGACGTAGATGCGCTCGACGGCGCAGCAGCTCTGACCCGTGTTGTAGAAGGCGCCGTCCACCACGTTCTCGACCGCGTGGTCCAAGTCCGCGTCCTCGGCGACGTACGCGGGGTCCTTGCCGCCGAGCTCGAGCCCGGCGTCCATAAAGCGGCGGGCGACGTGGCCGTAGATCTCGCGGCCGCCGGCGACCGAGCCCGTGAACGACACGTAGTCGACGGCGCCGGACTCGATCAGCCGCGCCGTCTCCGGGTGGTCGAGCCGCACCGCGGCGATGAGCCCCGCCGGCAGCTCCGTCTTCGCGAACGCGTCCGCGAAGTGGTCGGCGCAGAGCGGCGTGAGCCGCGCGTGCTTGACGAGCACGGCGTTGCCCGCGAGGAGCGCGGGAACGATCACGTTGACGGCGATCAGGAGCGGGTAGTTCCACGCGGCGATGTCGAGGACGACGCCGAGCGGCTCGTGACGGATGAAGCGGCGGAAGCCCGCCTTCTCGGCGAGCGGCTCGTCGGCGAGCGCCCCCGGGGCGAGCCGGCACATCGTCTCGGTGCGGTCGATCATCGTCTCGATCTCCGCGCGCGCCTGCTTGAGCGGCTTCCCCATCTGCCGCGTGATGTCGCGCGCGACCGTGTCCGCCATGGCGCGGAACGCCGGGACCATCTGGGCGACGATGCGCACGCGGTCCTCCACGGCTACGCGCCGCCACGCGCGCTGCGCGGCGCGCGCCCGCTCGACGAGCGCCAGGAGCTCGCGCGGCTCGGTGTACGGAAGCGTCAGGAACGGCTCCTCCGTCGCCGGATTGACGAGGGTCCAAGTCGTCATGGTCGGGCTATTCTAATACGGCCATGCTCGTCGCCGTCACGGGCTCGACCGGTCTCGTCGGTGGGGCGCTCACGCCGCGGCTCGCGGCCGGCGGTCACCAGGTCGTTCGCCTCGTGCGGCCGGCGACCACGGCGCTCCTGCCCGGAGAGCGCGCCGTGAGCTGGGACCCCGCCGCCGGCGCGATCGACTCGACGGGGCTCGTCGGCGTGGACGCCGTCGTGCATCTGGCGGGCGAGAGCATCGCGGGCGGGCGGTGGACGGAGGCGCGGAAGCGCCGCATCCGCGACAGCCGCGTGAGCTCGACGCGCCTCCTCGCCCGGGCGCTCGCCCAGCTCGCCAGCCCGCCGCGGGTGCTCGTGGCCGCCTCCGCGACCGGGTACTACGGCGACCGCGGCGCCGAGGTGCTGCGCGAAGAGAGCGCGCCGGGCGCCGGGTTCCTCGCCGGCGTCTGCCGCGAGTGGGAGGCCGCGGCCGAGCCCGCCGCGCGGCACGGTATTCGCGTCGTCCACCTGAGGATCGGCCTGGTGCTCAGCCGGGACGGCGGCGCGCTTGCCTCGCTCCTGACGCCGTTCCGCCTGGGGGCCGGCGGGCCCGTCGGCTCGGGCGCCCAGTACTGGAGCTGGATCACCCTCGACGATCTGCTCGGCGCGATCCTCCACGCGCTCACGACCGAGGCACTCGCCGGCCCGGTGAATGCGGTCGCGCCTAATCCCGTGACGAACCGCGAGTTCGCGAAGACGCTCGGCCGCGTCCTCCGGCGCCCGGCGCTGCTTCCGCTGCCCGCCTTCGCCGCGCGGCTCGTCCTGGGCGAGATGGCCGACGCGCTCCTGCTCGCGAGCGCGCGCGTCGTGCCCGCGCGGCTCCAGGCGACGGGCTACGCGTTCCGAGCGCCGACGCTCGAGGGCGCGCTGCGCCACGAGCTCGGGCGGTAGCGGCCCACTCGGGCGCGCACAAGGCGCTGGGCCCCATGTAAGATGGGGCATGGCCAAAGCCCGAACCGTCCGTGAGCTGCTGGATGCCGGCTACCAGACCCGATCGGTCAAGCAGGAGCTGCGCGACAACCTGATCGCGCGCCTCAAGCGCGGCGAGGCGATCTTCCCCGGGATCGTCGGTTACGAGGAATCCGTGGTGCCGCAGGTCGAGAACGCGATCCTGTCGGGCCAGGACGTCGTGTTCCTCGGCGAGCGCGGCCAGGCGAAGACGCGCATGGCGCGCCTCCTGGTCGGGCTGCTCGACGACGAGGTGCCGGCGCTCGCCGGCTGCGAGATCAACGACGACCCCGTCGCGCCGATCTGCGCCGCCTGCCGCGCGCGCGCCGCGGAAAAAGGAGACGCCGCGGAGATCGCCTGGATCCCGCGCGAGCGCCGCTACGGCGAGAAGCTCGCCACGCCCGACATCACGATCGCCGACCTGATCGGCGAGGTGGACCCGATCAAGGTCGCGGAAGGGCGCTATCTGGCCGACGAGCTGACGATCCACTACGGCCTCCTGCCACGGACCAATCGCGGCATCTTCGCGATCAACGAGCTCCCGGACCTCGCCGAGCGGATCCAGGTCGGGCTGCTCAACATCATGGAGGAGCGCGACGTCCAGATCCGCGGCTACAAGGTCCGCCTGCCGCTCGACCTCTACGTCGTGGCGAGCGCCAACCCCGAGGATTACACGAACCGCGGCCGGATCATCACGCCTCTCAAGGACCGCTTCGGCTCGCAGATCCGGACGCACTATCCGAAGCGGCTCGAGGACGAGATGGCGATCATGGAGGCCGAGCTCACCCGCTTCCCCGTGGACGGCTGCGAGACGGTCGTCCCCGGGTACATGAAGCAGGTGATCGCCGAGCTGACCCATCTGGCCCGCCGCACGCCCGAGATCAGCCAGCGCTCCGGCGTCTCGGTGCGCGTCACGATCTGCAACTACGAGAACATCCTCTCGAGCGCGCTCAAGCGGGCGATCCGCCTCGGCGAGACGCAGGCGGCGCCGCGGGTGAGCGACCTCGGCGCAATCGTCGCCTCGACGAGCGGCAAGATCGAGATCGAGGCGCTGGGCGACGCGGGCGACGAGAAGGTGCTCGCGAAGCTCCTGCAGCGCGCGGTCCTCAACGTGTTCAACCGGAGCTTCGGCGCGGGCGAGCTCGACGAGGTGATCGCCGCGTTCCAGGGCGGCCTCAACGTCACCGTGGCGGACACGATGCCGTCGGCCGACTACGTCAAGCAGCTCGGGCAGGTGCCTACGCTCCAGTCGGCGGTGAAGAAACTCGGCGCGACGGACCCGGCCTCCACCGCCTCGGCGCTCGAGTTCCTGCTCGAGGGCCTCCACCTGCACCGCAAGCTCAACAAGGACGTGCAGGCCGGCCGCCAGCGGTACCGGGCCTAGCGACCGCCGTGCGCATCCGGTACTCGCGCTGGGACGGCACGCAGAAGCTCGACGACCTCGACGCCGACGATCTCCTGTCGGCAATGTCCGACGATCTCCTGACCGACGGCGACCCCTGGCGGGCGCTCCGCCGGCTCTTCCACCGCGGCGCCCAGAGCCCCGAAGGCCGGCAGGTCCCCGGACTCCAAGATTTGCTCCAGCGCCTGCGCCAGCGCCGGCAGCAGCAGCTCGACCGCTACGACCTCGGCGCGGCGCTCGAGGACATCAAGAAGAAGCTCGCCGAGGTCCTGCAGCAGGAGCGCCGGGGCATCAAGGACCGGCTCGCGGGCACGTCGGCCGAGCGGAAGCTCGGCGAGCTCGATAAGCTCCCGCCGACTCCGGCCGGGCAGATTCGCGAGTTACAGCAGTACGACTTCGTCGATCCCGCGGCGAAGCAGAAGTTCGAGGAGCTGCTGAAATCGCTCCAGCAGCAGATGCTCCAGCCGTTCGTGCAGGGCATGCAGCAGGGGCTCCAGAACATGACGCCCGAGGACCTCGCGCGGATGCGCGGGATGATGCGCGATCTCAACCGCATGCTCCGCGAGCGGCTCGAGGGCGACGAGCCCGACTTCCAGGCCTTCAAGGACAAGTGGGGCCAGTTCTTCCCGGGCGTCGAGAGCCTCGACGAGCTGCTCGAGCAGATGGGCCGCCAGATGGCCCAGATGCAGTCGCTCATGGAGAGCCTCTCGCCCGGCCAGCGGCAGCAGCTCCAGGACCTCATGCGCTCGCTCTTCCTGAAGGACGAGCGTCTCGAGGCCGAGATGCGCCAGCTCGGGATGCATCTCGGCGAGATACTCCCGCTCGACGAGATGAGCCGGCGCTACGACTTCCGCGGCGATGAGGAGCTCGGCCTGCGCGAGGCCATGCAACTGATGGACGAGCTCCAGCAGCTGGACCAACTCGAGCGCCAGCTCCGCGGCGTGCAGGAGCCGGGCGATCTCGACAACATCGATCCCAAGCAGGTCGAGCAGCTCCTGGGCGAGGAGTCGGCGCGAGACCTCGAGCAGCTCCGCGAGCTCACGAAGAAGCTCGAGGAGGCCGGCTACCTGGAGCGCAAGGGCGACCAGCTCGCGCTGACCGCGCGCGCCATCCGCAAGATCGCCGACCGGGCGCTCGGCGAGATCTTCGCGGTGCTGAAGCGCGACCGCTTCGGCCGCCACGCCGTGAGCCGCCGCGGCGCCGGCGGCGACCGCACCGACGAGGCCAAGCGTTACGAGTTCGGCGACCCGTTCCTGCTCGACCTGAAGGAGACGCTCATGAACGCGGTCGAGCGGAACGGCCCGGGCACGCCCGTCCGGCTCACGCCCGGCGACTTCGAGGTGTTCCGCACCGAGCTCTCCACGCGCGCGGCGACGGTCGTGATGCTCGACATGAGCCGCTCGATGCTCAACAACGGCTACTTCCTGCCGGCCAAGAAAGTGGCGCTCGCCCTCACCGCGCTCATCCGCGGCCAGTTCCCGCGCGACAGCCTCCACATCGTCGGCTTCTCGCTCTACGCGCGCGAGTTCAACCCCGAGCAGCTCCCCACGCTCGCGTGGACCGAGTGGAACGTCGGCACCAACATGCACCACGGGTTCCAGCTCTCACGCCAGCTCCTCGGCCGCCAGCACGGCGGGAACAAGCAGATCATCATGGTCACCGACGGCGAGCCGACCGCGCACCTGGAGG
>JBGPIS010000125.1:0-7119 GCA_041484965.1 Methylomirabilia bacterium | reverse complement strand
CTCGGCGAGCTTCGCGAACCCTTGCGGGTCGCTGAACGCCAGCTCGGCCAGCACCTTGCGGTCGAGGAGAATCCCCGCGCGCTTCAGGCCCGCCATGAACACCGAGTACGAGAGCCCGACCTGGCGGCACGCGGCGTTGATCCGGACGATCCAGAGCCCGCGCGCGAGCCGCTTCTTCTGCTTGCGCCCGCGGTAGGCGAACGCGCCCGCCCGCAGGACGGTCTCGGCCGCCGACTTGTAGAGCTTGCGCCGGCCGCCGAAGTACCCCTTGGCCTTCTTGAGGATCTTCTTGCGCCGCTGGCGCGTCTTCGAACCGCCTTTAGCCCGTGGCATGCTTCCGGTCCTCCTGCATCAGAGATACGGCACGAGCACCCTGAGACGGGGCTCGTCCGCTTTGTCGATCAGTTTGCCCGCGCGCAGACGGCGCCGCCGCTTCGGATTCTTCTTCTCGAGCTTGTGCTGCTTCCAGCCGCCGGCGCGACGGAGCTTCCCCGACGCGGTCCGCTTCAGGCGCTTCGCCGCCCCGCGCTTCGTCTTCATCTTCGGCATCGTTCGTCTCGCTCTCCTGCGACTAGTTGTGGGACTTGGGGCTCAGGATGATGTGGAGCATGCGCCCCTCCATCCTGGGGTTGTTCTCCGTGACGGCGATGTCCTGCGTCGCCTCCACCATCTTGTGCAGCATCTTCCAGCCCAGCTCGGTATGCGCCATCTCGCGCCCCTTGAAGCGCACCGTCACCTTCGCTTTATGGCCCTCCCCGAGGAAGCGCCGCACGTGCTTGAGCTTGAAGTCGAAGTCGTGCTTCTCGGTCTTCGGCCCCATCTTCACTTCCTTGACCAGGATCGTCGTCTGCTTCTTCCGCGCTTCCTTCAGGCGCCGCGCCTGCGTGTACTTGTACTTGCCGAAGTCCATGATGCGGCACACCGGCGGCTGCGCTTCCGGCGCGACCTCGACCAGATCCAGCTCCTGCTGCCGCGCGTTGTCCAGCGCCTGCTGGATCGGCAAGATCCCGAGCTGCGACCCGTCGGCGCCGACGACCCGGACTTCCCGAACCCTGATGCTGTCGTTGATGCGGATTTCTTTCGATTGACTCAGGTGTTTGGCTCCTCCTGGTTAGCCGCCGGGCCCGGCGTGGGGGATGGCAACGGCCGGCCGCCCGATCACGAGCGGCCCACGGTGAGGCTCTGCGCACGCGTGCCGATCTCGCGCGCGAGGTCGGTCAGCACGCGATCGAGGGGGACCGCCCCGAGATCCTCCCCCGTCCGATGCCGCAGGCTGACGGTCGCGTTCTGGCTCTCCCGCTCGCCGACCACGAGCATGTACGGGACCTTCTTCAGCTGCGCCTCGCGGATGCGATAGCCGAGCTTCTCGTTCCGGTCGTCGAGCTCCGCGCGCAGCCGCGCGGCGCGGAGCTTCGTGTGCACGAGGCGCCCGTACTCCTGGTGCTTCTCGCTCACGGGCAGCACGCGCGCTTGCACGGGCGCGAGCCACGTCGGGAAGGCGCCGGCGTAGTGCTCGGTGAGGACGCCGATGAAGCGCTCGAAGGTGCCGAAGATCGCGCGGTGGACCATGATCGGGCGCTTCGGCTGCCCGTCGGTGTCGACGTACTCGAGCCCGAAGCGGTCGGGCTGGGCGAAGTCGACCTGGATGGTCGCGAGCTGCCAGCGGCGCCCGAGCACGTCCTTCACGTCGACGTCGATCTTCGGCCCGTAGAACGCGCCGTCGCCCGGGTTCAGCTCGTACGCGAGGCCGTTGGCGCGGAGCGCGTCGTTCAGGGCCCGCTCGGCGACCCCCCACTGCTCGTCCGTCCCCATCGACTTCGGCGGGCGCGTGGATAGCTTGAAGAACGGCTCGAGGGTGAAGGTCTTGTACCACTCGCTGACCAGCTCGAGCAGCTCCTTGATCTCGTCCTGGAGCTGGTCGGGACGGCAGTAGATGTGCGCGTCGTCCTGCGTGAACTGCCGGACGCGGAAGAGGCCCGTCAGCGTGCCCGAGCGTTCGTTCCGGTGCAGCCGGCCCATGTCGGCGAAGCGCAGCGGGAGGTCCCGGTACGAGCGCAGCGCGTGGCGATAGACGAGCGTGGACTCCGGGCAGTTCATCGGCTTGAGGCCGAAGATCTGGTCCTCCGCCTCCACCAGGAACATGTTCTCGCGGAAGTGCTCCCAGTGCCCCGACTGCTCCCAGAGCTTCTTGTTGACGAGGATGGGCGTCGAGATCTCCTGGTAGCCGCGCGCGTCGAGCGCCTCGCGGACGAAGCGCTCCAACTCGCGCACGATCGTCCAGCCGTGAGGCAGCCAGAAGGGCGCCCCCGGCGAGACGTCCTGGAAGACGTAGAGGTCGAGCTCGCGGCCGAGCTTCCGGTGGTCGCGCTTCTTGGCCTCCTCGAGCCGCCAGAGGTGCTTGTCGAGCTCCTCCCTGGTGAGCCACGCCGTGCCGTAGATCCGCTGGAGCATCGGGTTCCGCTCGTCGCCGCGCCAGTAGGCGCCCGAGGACGAGAGGAGCTTGAAGTGCTTCACGTGGCCCGTGGACGGGACGTGGGGCCCGCGGCAGAGGTCGATGAAGTCCCCTTGGCGGTAGAGGGACACGCGTGGGGCGTCGATGCCCTCGAGGATCTCGACCTTGTAGGTCTCGCCGCGCTCCCGGAAGAAGCGAATCGCCTCGTCGCGCGCGAGCTCCTGGCGCTCGAACGGCAGGTCCGCCTGCGCGAGCTCGCGCATGACCGCCTCGATCTGCACGAGGTCCTCGGGCGTGAACGGCTCGGCCTTCGCGAAGTCGTAGTAGAAGCCGTCCTCGATCGCGGGCCCGATCGCCACCTTCACGCCGGGGAACAGGCGCTTCACGGCCTGGGCCATGACGTGCGAGGTGGAGTGGCGGAGCGTCGCGAGCGGCGAGGGATCGCAGTCGAACTCGCCGGTCAGCTTGAGATGGCGTTCTTCTTCAGACAGTGGTGCGCTCGTCCCTATGAGTTGTGAATGGTAGGCTCGGGCGGTTTCGAACCGCCGACCTCCTCTGCGTCAGAGAGGCGCTCTCCCACTGAGCTACGAGCCTGTCCAGAGTGTCGCCCATGCTACTCTCAGCGGAGCAGATTCGTCAACGAGGACTCGACGATGTAGCTGAACGTCGCGAGGATCGGGATGCCCTTCTTCCCGCGCGCCAGAGACTCTGGGACTGGGTCGAACGGCGAGGCGAGCTTGATCGCGTTCGTCGCATAGTCGTCCATGACGTCGTAGCCTGACTGCTGTCGCACGATCACGAAGGGCACCCGGCCGTCCTTGAGGATCCCGAACTCGATCACGAGCAGCGCCGACTTGTACTCGCAGTGCCCGCTCGCCTCGTCCTTCACGCACGGGAACACCCACTTCGACTTGATCCGCTGGCGGACCCGGTTGAGGTAGTCGTTGAACTTCGGGTCCTTGGAGTCGAGCGGGATCGGCTCGCCCTCGATGCCGGCCCGCCCCTCTCCGGCCCCGCCGGCGCCGCCCGTCCCCGGGGCCTCGGGCCTCAGGCCCGAGCGGATGTCGGGCGCGGGCTCCCGGCTCGGAGGCGCGCTCGCCACGCGGGGTGGGGCGGTGGGCTCGGCGGCCTCGCGCGGGGCCTCATTGGGCTGCTCGGCGGGCTTCGGCGCCGAAGCGACCAGCGGCGTCTCGCGGGGTAGCTCGGTGGCCCGGGGCGGCGCGGGCTCGGTGGCCCGCTCGGGAGCCGGGGCCTTGGCAATCGCGGACCGCGCGGGCGCGGGCTTCGCCGCCGGCGGCGCGGGTGCCCGGGGGACGGCCTTGGCAACGGGCGGCGCCGGGCGCGGGACCGGGGCCTTTGGCGGCTCGGGGGCGGCGCCACCAGGGAGACCCTTGAGGGCCTCCTCCTCGGCCTGCGGCAGCTCGACGAAGAGTGGCTCGCCGCGCTTGACCTGCGTCATGCTGGCGGGCGACTTCACCCAGACGAGAGCGCCGATCAGGAGCACGTGCAGGAGCAGCGAGCCCGTGATCCCGACCCACGGCCGTCGGCGCAGGGCCTCCCGGGCGTTGACGCGCATCCCCTGGATTATACGCTTGAGACGTCCCGATCCAACGCCTGAGCGACCCGGCGGACGCGCTTCATCAGGGCGGCGAACCGTTCGGGCTTGAGCGACTGCGCCCCGTCGGAGAGCGCTTCCTCGGGCTTTGGATGCACCTCGATGATCAGCCCGTCGGCGCCCGCGGCGAGCCCCGCCAGCGCCATTGCCTCCACATACTCCCAGTACCCCGTGCCGTGGCTCGGATCCACGACGACCGGCAGGTGGGAGAGCTTCTTCACGACCGGGATCGCGTTGAGGTCGAGCGTGTAGCGCGTGGCGGTCTCGAAGGTGCGGATGCCGCGCTCACAGAGGATCACGTGGGGGTTGCCGCCGGCGAGGACGTACTCCGCCGACAGGAGCCACTCCTGGATCGAGGTGGCCATGCCGCGCTTGAGCAGCACCGGCTTCCTCGTCTCCGCGACGCGCCGGAGCAGCGAGAAGTTCTGCACGTTGCGCGCGCCGATCTGGAGGATGTCCGAGTACCGCGCGACAAGCTCGACCTTCTCGGGCTCCATGACTTCCGTGACGACCGGGAGCCCCGTCTCGCGCTTCGCTTCGGCGAGGTACTTGAGCCCTTCCTCCTCGAGCCCCTGGAACGAGTACGGCGAGGTGCGCGGCTTGAAGGCGCCGCCGCGGAGGATCCGGGCGCCTCCCGCCTTCACCTTGACGGCCACCTCGAGCACCTGCTCGCGCGACTCCACCGAGCACGGCCCCGCCATCACGACGATGTCGCGGCCGCCGATGCGTACCCCGTCCACGGGCACGACGGTCGGCTCGTGGCGGACCTCGCGGCTCGCGAGCTTGAAGGGCTGCAGGATCGGCTGAACCGCCTCCACGTACTCGAGCGACTCGAGGCTCTTGAGCCGCTCCTTGCCCCGGTCGTCGCCGACGGCTCCGATGACCGTCCGGAGCTCACCACGGATGGTGTGCGCCCGGTAGCCCATCCGCTCGATGCGGCGACAGACATCTTCGACTTCGGCGTCCGACGACCCGGCCTTCAGCACGATGATCATGGCTCTCGTCTCCTTTGAACAAAAAAGGCCGCGGGGAGTGCCCGCGGCCTCGACGGTGGCATCGCCGCGGGCTCTCGGTCCGCCCGCGGCGCTCTCGGTGTCCTAGCTCAGAGCGCCTGGGCAGACCTCGGCGAAGTAGAAGAAAAAGCAGAACATGCCGACCCGGCGATCAAGGCTGCCCATCAGTCTTGACACTCTAGCGGGCCCGAGGCCTGGCGGTCAAGCGCTTTCTAGGCCTTGCCCTCGTCGGCCGGCGGTTTCTGGAAATGCTTGAGGAGGCGATTTCGGTAGTAGTAGAGCGGCAGGCAGCCGGCGATGACGGTCGCCATGAAGGCGATCGCGTAGATGTACTGCTGCTCGGCGACGTGGGCGCCGAAGTAGGACGAGATCCACGTGCCTGGCAACCGCCCCACGGTGGAGACGACCGCGAAGACCCAGAAGGGCATCGGGCTGAGCCCGAAGAGGTAGGAGACGATGTCCTTCGGGAAGCCCGGGATCAGGTAGAGGACGAAGCAGATGATCGCGCCCTCGGCCTCGAGGATGAAGCTCATCCGGTTCCAGTTGTGCTCGCTGAGCCACGGACGCACGAGCGGCTCGCCCCAGCGCCGGCCCACCCAGAAGCAAAAGAGCGTGCCGAACGTGAGCCCGATCGTCGAGTAGATCACGCCCCAGAGCGTGCCGAAGAGCGCGCCGCCGACGGGGCCCGTGATCTCGCCCGGGATCGGCGAAATGATGACCTGGAGCGCCTGGATCGCCATGAAGACGATCGGCGCCATCCAGCCCCACGCGCTGACCGTCTCCTTGAGGAAGTGCTTGTCCTGGTAGAGCCGGATCATCCAGCGGACGATCGGCGCCTCCGTGGCGACGAGCCAGATGACGACGGCCAGCGACGCGAAGAGGACGGCCGAGAGGAGGGCCCAGCGCCCGCGATCGGTCATGGGCCGAGGCGAGCGGGCCTAGAGCTCCGGACGGCGGTCGCTCCAGGGACGCGCGGCCTCGAAGGCCGCGGAGGCGGCGAGGACGGTCGCGTCGGCGTGCCGGCGGCCGACGATCTGGAGACCCACGGGCAGCCCGTCGCCGGTGAAGCCCGCGGGCACCGAGGCCGCCGGCTGGCCGGTGACGTTGAACGGAAACGCGAACGGCATCCAGCCGAGCACCGACACGGGCTCGCCCGCAATCTCGCGCGGCGGCGCCTCACCGGCCGGGAACGGTGGAACCGCGACGGTCGGCATCAGCAGGAGGTCGAAGCGCTCGAGGAACGCGTGGACCTCGCGCCAGTACGCGTCCACCCGGTCCAGCGCGCGGATGTAGTCGCGCGCCGTGACCGCGCCGCCCCGCCGGATGAACTTGACGAGCGTCGGGTCCATCTGCGCCTCGTCCGCGGGGAGGCGATCGGACCACGCCGCGTAGAACTGCGCGCTGATCAGGGTCCCGAAGAACTCCTCCGGGTCCTCCCAGCCGGGGTTCACCACCTCCACGTGGCAGCCGAGCGACTCGAACTCCGCCGCCGCGTCGCCGCAGAGCTCGGCGACGCGGGGATCCACACGCGCGTAGCCGAGGTCGGCAGTCCACGCGACGTGGAGGCCTTTCACGTCGCCCTCGCACGCCTCGAGGTAGGAGCCCGGCTCGCGTGGCAGCGACTGCCGGTCGCGGTCGTCGCCCCCGGCGATGACGTCGAGCATGAGCGCCGCGTCGCGCACGGTGCGCGTGATCGGCCCCACGTGGGAGAAGCGCGCGAAGCCCCCGAAGCCCGCGCGGTGGGGCACGCGCCCATACGACGGCTTGAAGCCATAGACGCCGCAGAAGGCGGCCGGGATGCGGATCGAGCCGCCCCCGTCGGTCCCGAGGGCCAGCGGGCCCATGCCGGTGGCGACGGCGGCGGCGCCGCCGCCGCTCGAGCCGCCGGGCGTGAGCGCGGGGTTCCAGGGGTTACGCGTGACGCCGAAGAGCGGGTTCTGGGTGATCGCCTTGTGGCCGAACTCCGAGGTGTTGGTCTTGCCGAGGACGACCGCGCCGGCCGCGCGCAGGCGCGCGACCGAGAGCGCGTCTTCGTCGGG
>JBGPIS010000124.1:0-7126 GCA_041484965.1 Methylomirabilia bacterium | reverse complement strand
TGAGGCCCTTGAACGCCTTCGCGAGCGACCGCTTGTAGGCGCTGAAGACCGGCGTGATCGGGATCGAGAGGAACTCGATGCCGAGGGCCTTCGCCAGCCGCTTCGAGTCGCGGCGGGTGCCGGCGGTCGAATAGGGTGAGGGCATCGTCACGCCCGTGACATTCTCCCGGCCGAGCGCCTCGACGGCGATCGCGGCGACGAGCGAGGAGTCGATGCCGCCCGAGAGACCGATCACGACGCGCTTGAAGCCGCTCTTCCGCACGTAGTCGCGGGTGCCGAGGACGAGCGCCTTGTACACCTCCTCGACGGGCTCGAGCGGCGGCGCGTCGCGGGGCGCGAGCGTGGGCGTGGCGGGTGCCGCCGGCAGCGCCGGCAGCGCCACCCGGGCGCTGCCCTCGCCCGCGCCGAGCTTCTCCTTCCGCCGGCGCGAGTCGTGGAGCCGCGCGCGGAAGACGGCCTCGAGGTCGAGGTCCGCGACGACGAAGTCCTCCTCGAACTGGCGCCCGCGCGCGACCACCTCACCGCGCTCGTTCACGATCAGGCTGGCGCCGTCGAAAACGAGCTCGTCCTGGCCGCCGACGAGGTTGACGAACGCGAGACACACGAGGTCGTCGGCGGCGCGGGTGGCGACCATTTTCTCGCGGAAGCTTGCCTTCCCCGCGTGGTAGGGCGAGGCATTGATCGTCACCACCAGCTCGGCGCCGGCGAGCGCCTGGAGCGTCCCCGGGCCCGTCGGGTACCAGATGTCCTCGCAGATGTTGACCGCGAACGTGGCGTCGCCCGTCTGGAAGACGGGCGCCTCGCGGCCGGCCTGGAAGTAGCGGTTCTCGTCGAACACGCCGTAGTTCGGCAGGTACTGCTTGTGGTAAACACCGGCAAGCTTGCCGTCGTGGAGCACCGCCGCCGCGTTGAAGATGTCGTCGCGCTTGTCCACGAAGCCCACGACGGTGGTGAGCCCGCGCGAGGCGCGCGCCACGTCGTCGAGGGCGCGCAGGTTCGCCTCGATGAACGCCGGCTTGAAGAGCAGGTCCTCGGGCGGATAGCCGGTGACCGCAAGCTCGGGGAAAGCGACCAGGGCGCAGCCGAAGGTGCGCGCCCGCTCGATGCCGTCCACGATCTTGCGGACGTTGCCCTCGAAGTCGCCGACGGTCGCGTTGATCTGCGCCAGCCCGACGCGGAACCGCCTCATGGGAGTATTGTACCCGCCGGCCGGCCCCTGGGCCTAGCTGCGCAATGTCCTCGACCCGCGCGTCACCTGAGCCTATGATCGAGCCGATGCCCGCGAAGATTCCGTGGCTGCCTTCACTCGTCCTGCCCGGCGCCCGGCCGGAGCGCTGCCCGCGATGCGGCCACCGGACCCTGATTCCGTGGACCCTGCGCCGGGACGGCCGGACCCTGAAGGTGCTGCGCACGTGGGTGTGCGCGGACTGCCAGACGACCGTGGACCTGCCCGAGCCGGAGTGACGGGTTGACCGCCCGGCCGTCGGACGCGGAGGCGCCCCCGACCGCTACAGCTGATTGACGAAGTCGATGAGCTCCCGCAGTCGCGAGTAGGACGTGCGGTCGAAGGGCAGGATGAGCCGCGGCAGCTCGGGGAACTCGTCGAGCTCCCGCGCCACCGGCCCGGGCGCCTGCTCCGCGGGCCCCTTCAGAATGTCCTCGAACTTCCGCTGCAGCTCGGCGAGCTGCGCGTCGTCGAGCGGGCTGAGGAGCCGGAGCACGAGCGTGTCGCCGACGATCCGCGACGAGTGATAGACGCGGTAGAACCCCTTGATCTCCCCCACCGCCTCGTCCACGCTGTCCACGATCCGGAAGAACGCCGTGTCGGGGGCGTCGACGAGCCGCCGCTCCACCAGCGTCCCGATCCACCGGTCCCAGATCCGCCAGTAGGGCTTCGGCCCGGCCTCGATGAGCACGACCGGGATGATCGCCGCCTTGCCCGTCTGCATGAGCGTCAGGAGCTCGAAGCACTCGTCCATCGTCCCGAAGCCGCCCGGGAAGAGCGTGACCGCGCTCGCCTCCTTCACGAGGAAGAGCTTGCGCGTGAAGAAGTACTTGAAGGTGATGAGCTTCGGATCGGCGGCGATCCAGGGGTTCGCTTCCTGCTCGAACGGCAGCCGGATGTTGAGCCCGAAGCTCTGCTCGCGGCCGGCCCCCTGCTGCGCCGCGCCCATGATGCCGCCGCCCGCGCCGGTGACGACCATCCAGCCTTCCCCGACCATCCGCCGGCCGAACTCGCGCGCCGCGGCCGTCGCGTCCTCGCCGTCGCGCGTGCGCGCCGAGCCGAAGACCGTCACCTTGCGCGTGTCGCGGTACGGCGCGAAGACCTTGTACGCGTAGCGCATCTCCTTGAGCGCCGCGTTGGTGATCTTGAGATCACCGGTGGACGCGCCGTCCTCGTGGAGCTTGAGCGCCGTCGTGAGGAGCTGCTGGAGCCAGACGCGCCGCTCCGGCGGGACCGCCTCGGCGTCGAGGAGCTCGACGATCAGGCGGTTGGCGGCGTCGTTCTGGAGCTGGTAGCGGTGCGGCTCGGCCACGTCTTCGAGTATACCGTCAGCGCGTCGCGTTCCCGAACGTTATGGGGCGGCGCTGCGGCACCCAGAGCGACAGGTAGCGCTCGAACACGCGGAGGCGCTTCGCGGCGTGGCTCACCTCGCCGGCTTGTGGGCCCGGACGAACGCGCTCATGAACTTGCCGTCCACCTCGGGCGCGATCGCGGCGGCGTCGATGCCCGAGCCGGCCAGGAATTCGCGCGCGTCCTCCATCTTATAGACACGCGTGGGCTCGAGCTCGATCGCCTCGAAGCCCGCCTTTGCGAGCTTCTCCCGGTACTCCCGCTCCTCGAGCGCCCCGGCGACGCAGCCGACCCAGAGCTCGACGCTCCGCCGGATGGCCGGCGGCACCTCGCCCCGAACCACGACGTCCGACACCGCGAAGCGCCCCCCGGGCTTGAGCACGCGGAACGCCTCGGCGAGGACGCGGTCTTTGTCGGCCGAGAGGTTGATGACGCAGTTGGAGATGATCACGTCCACCGAGCTGTCGGGAAGCGGAATGCGCTCGATCTCGCCCTTGAGGAACTCGACGTTCGCGACGCCAGCCTTTCGCTGGTTCTCTCGGGCGAGCGCCAGCATCTCGTCGGTCATGTCGAGGCCGTAGGCCTTGCCCGTGGGCCCCACGCGCTTCGCCGAGAGAAGCACGTCGATCCCGCCGCCGGAACCGAGGTCGAGCACCGTCTCGCCCGGCCGGAGCTCGGCGAGCGCCGTCGGGTTGCCGCAGCCGAGCGAGGCCGCCACCGCTTCCTCGGGCAGTCCCGCCGTCTCGTCGGTCGCGTAGAGATTGGAGGTGATCGGGTCGCATTCGCCGCGGGCCGGCGCCGCCCCGCAGCAGGAGCTGCCGCCCTCCGTCACCCGCAGCGCCGCCTTCCCGTACTTCTCCTTCACGATCTCCCTGATCTTCTCGTCAGCCATCGCGTCTCCTCCCCGGAATCGATGATGACCTACTCATATATCAACATTTCGATAAATGTCAAACTGTTTGTTTCTAGCCGCCCGCCCCTTCGAGCAGGCGGATGAGGAACCACGCGGCGCCGGCCATGAGTGCCGAGGCGGGCATGGTGAAGATCCACGCCCACAGGATGCGGCCCGCCACGCCCCAGCGCACCGCCGAGAATCGCTGCGTCGCGCCGACACCCATGATCGCGCCGCTGATCGTGTGCGTGGTGCTGACGGGAATGCCGGCGATCGCGGTGCCGATCAGCGTGATCGCCCCCGCGGTCTCGGCGCAGAAGCCGCCGATCGGCCGGAGCTTCGTGATGCGCATGCCCATGGTCTTGACGATCCGCCAGCCGCCGAACATCGTGCCGAGGCCGAGCGCGGCGCCCGCCGCGAGGATCACCCAGAAGGGGACGTAGAACTCCGGGCCGAGGTGGCCCGTCGTGAAGAGCAGCACCGCGATGATCCCCATGGTCTTCTGGGCGTCGTTGGTGCCGTGGCCGATGCTGTAGGCGGCGGCCGAGAGGAGCTGGCCCTTGCGGAACACGCGATCGACGCGACCCGGCGTCTCGTTCTTGAACGTCCGGACCGTCAGCACCATCATGGCGAAGCCGACGACGAGCCCGATGAGGGGCGCCAGGACCATGAACACGCCGATCTTGACGAGCCCGCCGATGACGAGCGCGCCGAGCCCCGCCTTGACCACGCCGGCTCCGGCGAAGCCACCGATCAGCGCGTGGGAGGAGCTCGTCGGCAGACCCCAGTACCAGGTGATGAGGTTCCACGCGATCGCGCCGAGGAGCCCGGCGAGGATCACCCACTGGTCCACCACGCCCGTCTGCACCACGCCCCTCCCCACCGTCGTCGCGACATGGACGCCGAAGCCGAACACGGCGACGAAGTTGAAGAACGCGGCCCAGACCACGGCCTGGAGCGGCGTCAGGACGCGCGTGGAGACGACGGTGGCGATCGAGTTCGCCGCGTCGTGAAAGCCGTTGATGAAGTCGAAAACGAGCGCGACGATGATGATGAAGACGACGGCGGTCAGCACGGGCGCAGGGGGCTGAGGCTCAGGCCATCTTGAGGATGATCCCCTCGATCACGTTGGCGACGTCCTCGCAGCGGTCGGTGACCGTCTCCAGCGTCTCGTAGATCTCCTTCCACTTGATCACCTCGATCGGGTCCGCCTGCTCCTCGAACATCGCCGCGAGGGTCTCGCGCAGGAGCGAATCGGCGCGGTTCTCGAGGCGGTTCACCTCCACCGCGTGCTCGTGGAAGCCCGGGTCCATCGTGCGGAGGCAGCGGATGCACCGGTCCATCGCCGCGATCTGGGTGACGATCAGATCGGCCATCGCGCGGCACGCCGAGGTCGGCTCCTTGATGCGGTAGATCACGAGACGCTCCGCCACGGCCTCGATGAAGTCGAGGACGTCGTCGAGTCGGGTGGCGAGGTCGTGGATGTCCTCGCGGTCGAGGGGCGTGATGAACGTCGTGTTCAGGCGCTTGACGATCTCGTGGGTGATCTGGTCGCCGACGTGCTCGACCTCCTTGATGGCGAAGGCCTTGGCGCGAGCGTCGGCGAAGTTGTGGACGAGCTCGGAGAGCAGGCCGCCGGCCTTCATGATCTGCTGGGACTGCTGCTCAAAGAAATCGAAGAACCGGACTTCCCTGGGGATCAGGTTGAACATGAAACCGTCACGAGTCTATCACGGCTTGCGCAGGAGGAGCGGCGGGAGCCCGAGGAGCTCGCGGCGCGCGGCGGCCCAGAGCGCGTCGAGCAGCGCCGTGAGCGCGGGGGCGGCGCCGGCGAGACAGCGGACGAGGGCGCCGCGGCGGGGCAGCGCCGCCACGCCTCCCGTCGCGCCCGCCGTCCGCCCGAGCGCCTCGTCCGCTGCCGCGGCGAAGGCGTCGAGCCCGCGGTCGGCGACGACGACGAGCGTGGCGAAGTACGGGTGCCCCTCGGCCCCGCCGAGGCCGGTGCCCTCCCCCGCCCCGAGGACGAACCGGTCGTGGAAGACGAGGCCGCGGCGGTCGCGCACCGTGAGCGCGCTCTCGAGCCGTCGGAACGCCCACGCCTCGCCGCGCGCGATCCGCCCGGCGGCAAACGCGTCGAGGAGGACGAGCGCGGCCCCGTCGTCGAGCTCGCAGTCGATCGCCTGGCGGAAGGCCGAGCCCGCGAACGGGATCGTGTGGTCGGGCACCCACTCGACGACGGCGCCGCGGCCGAGCCTCAACGCCACCGTCTGCACCGTCGCGCCGGCGGGCGCCCGGTAGACGCGGCTCGCCGACGGGGTCGTGAGCAGCGCGTGGGCCCCGGGGCCGACGTCGGCCTCGATCGCGAGCCGGTCGCCGCCGAAGAGACCGCCCGTGGGGTTCAGGACGGAGACGACGGCCGCGGGGTCGTCGAGCGCGATCGGGGCCAGCACCTGGAGCGGGAGCGTCCAGCGGCAGCCGCTGACGACGGTTGCGGCGCTGCGCCGCTCGAACCTGAGCGCCAGCGTGCCATCGCGCCCGACGCGCGAGGCGCCGGCGCTAGCGCGCGGCGGGCTCGAGGAGGAGCTCGTCGCGGATCCAGGAGAGGATCGCATCGACTCCCTCGCCGGTTCGGAGGTTGGTGAACACGACGGGCCGGGCGCCCCGCATCCGCCGCGCGTCGCGGTCCATCACGGAGAGGTCGGCGCCGACGTACGGCGCGAGATCGATCTTGTTGATCACGAGCAGGTCCGAGCGCGTGATGCCGGGGCCGCCCTTGCGCGGGATCTTCTCGCCCTCGGCGACGTCGATCACGTAGATCGTCGCGTCCACCAGCTCGGGGCTGAAGGTCGCCGCCAGGTTATCACCGCCGCTCTCGATCAGGAGCAGCTCAAGGTTCGGGAACGCCTTCAGCAGCGCGTGGGCGGCCTCGAGATTCACCGATGCGTCTTCCCGGATCGCGGTGTGCGGGCAGCCGCCCGTCTCGACGCCGACGACGCGCTCGGCCGGCAGCACGCCGCGCCGGATCAGGAACTCGGCGTCCTCCTTCGTGTAGATGTCGTTGGTGATTACCGCCATGTCCACATGGTCGCGGAGGCGGAGGCAGAGGGCCTCGGTCAGCGCCGTCTTGCCCGAGCCGACGGGACCGCCGATGCCGATCTTCAGGGGCCGGGGGATGGGCGCGTTCGAGCTCATGACCTGAACAGCCTCATGTCGAGCGCCGCGTGGCGGAGCCCCGCGAGCTCGAGACCTGGGTTGAAGCTCCACATGTCCTCCACCCGCGCCATGGCCGCGTCGGCGGCGAGCCGCGCGACAAGCCGTCGCATTCCGGCGAGGACCCGCTGGCCGTCGAGCTGGCCGAGGGCGATGAGGCGCAGCCCCGCGCCGACCAGCAGCGCCGCGGTGGAATAGAGATAGGCTGCCGCCGCGCGCTCGGGATCGACGCCGGACCGGCCGAGGGCGGCGCCGAGCGCGACGGCGTGGTGGCCGGGCGCGAGCCCGTCCTCGACCGAGCGCGCCAGCTCGCCGAGGACCGCGTCGTCTCCCAGCCCCGCCGCAACGCGCAGCGTCTGGCGGCCCATCTGCCGGCTCGCCGTACGGAACTCGGGCACGCACTTCATCGCGTCGAGGCGCTCGTCGAGCGCGACGAGACCCGCGACGTC
>JBGPIS010000123.1:0-7129 GCA_041484965.1 Methylomirabilia bacterium | reverse complement strand
TCTGGCAGTCGGCCCGTTCGATCCTCGTCCGGATGCTCGACGGAGTGGAGGGCGAGGTGCTGGACGAGATCGTCCACGCCGCGGGCCAGGTTGCGGGCGTGGGGGAGATCACCGACGTCAAGGCGCGCTGGGTCGGTCACCGACTCCACGCCGACGTGAGCGTGACCGTCGCCGGCGGGCTCTCGGTCGCGGCGGGCCACGAGGTTGCGAAGGAGGTGCGCCACCAGCTTCTGCATCACCTCCCGCATCTCGGCCGTGTCACCGTCCACGTCGATCCGGACGGGCTGAGCGGCGAGCGCCACCACCGGATCGGGCTTCACGCCCACGACGGCCTGCCCGAGCACTCGCACGACTAGCTGCGGATACGCACCGGTTTTCGGCGATCCAGAAGCGGAGGCGGAGGTCCACCGCGCGCGTGATGCCGACGCGCGGGCCGGAGGCGATCGTGAAGGCGCGCGGCTCGTCGGGCGGCTCGATCGTCAGGCGCCCCGCGGTGAGATCGGCGCCGTTGTCGGCGAGCGCGATGCCCATGGCGCGCGTCAGGTTGCCGGGACCGGTCGCGAGGCGCGGCGAGTCTTTCGCGACGCCGCGGCGGCGCGCCATGGCCGCGCGACCCCACGTCGGCTCGACCGAGCGGATCAGGACGCACCCCGGCCGGCCCTTGCGCCCGGCGATCGCGTTGAGACAGGAGTGGATCCCGTAGTTGAGATAGACGTAGGCGACGCCACCCTCGCCGTAGAAGAGCGCGTGGCTGCCCGGCCTGGACGCAGCGTGCGAGGCCTCGTCCTCGGGGCCGAGATACGCCTCGGTTTCGACGATCCGGCCCGCCGCGGTCACACCCCGGCGGCGCGAGACGAGAACGCAGCCGAGGAGATCGCGCGCGACGGCACGCGCCGGGCGCAGGTAGAAGCGGCGCGGCAGCGGCATCCGGACGGTGGGGCTACTTCGGGGCGAGACGCTCGATGACGAGGCGCCGGAGCGAGTCGTCGTCGAACGCGGCGCCCGCGCGGCTCGGCGGCTCGGCCTCGGTCTTGAGCCCCGTCTCGCTCAGGATGACGCAGATCGTTTGCGCGGGATCGAGCTGCTTCGCGGCGACGAGCTTGATGAGGACGGCGAGCGTCGCCACGCCCGTGGGCCCGGCCCAGATGCCCTCGGCGCGCGCGAGCCGCCGCTGCGCCGCCAGGATCTCCTCGTCCTCCGCCTCGCCGGCCAGTCCTCGGCCCTCGCGCAGGAGGCGGAGCACCCACTCCCCCTTCTTCCCGGGGTTCCCCGCGGCGAGCCCCTCGGCCACCGTATAGCCGATCTTGAGCGGCGTGATCGCGCCGCCGTCGCGGAAGGCGCGCACGACCGCGTTGGCGCGCGCGGCCTGCGCGGCGACCATGAGCGGCGCCCTGGCGATCCAGCCCGCCTCGCGCATTTCGCGGAAGCCCCGCGCCGTCGCGATGAACGTCTCGCCGACGGCGACGGGCGCCACAACAACGTCGGGCGGCTTCAGACCGGTCTGCTCCGCGATCTCGTACGCGAGCGTCTTCTTGCCCTCGTGCTTGTAGGCGTTGCGCGAGGCGCCGCAGTCGAAGAAGAGCTTCTCCTCGACGAGCCGGTCCCAGACCGAGATGAGGTCGTCGTAGACGCCCTTGTAGATGATCAGATCCGCCGTCGTCGCCGCCATGTGGAGGAGCTTGGGCGCCGAGGCGCGCTCGTAGGCGAAGATCAGCGAACGGAGCCCCGCGCGCGCGGAGTACGCGGCGACCGACGAGCCCGCGTTGCCCGAGCTGACGACGGACGTGGCCCGGTAGCCGAACTGGAGGGCCGCGCCGATCGCGGTCGCCGACGAGCGGTCCTTCACGGTCCCCGTCGGGTTCGGCCCGTCGAACTTCGCGAGGAGGCGCCGGACACCGAGCTCCTTCGCCAGGCGGGGACAGTCGAGAAGCGGCGTGCCGCCTTCGCCGAGCGTCACCCGGTGAGCCGGGTCGGCGATCGGCAGGACGGGCGCGTAGCGCCAGAGCCCGATGCCCGAGAAGATCGCGGGGCCCGCCTTCCTCAGGCGCTCGAGGTCGTAGCGCAACTCGAGAAGGCCGCGGCACCGCTCGCACTCGAGCCGGTAGACGAGCGGGTAGGCCGCGCCGCACTCGACGCAGGTGAGGTTCTGCGCCAGCGAATCGGATTTCATATGTTCCGTCGGGGCGCCTCCGCGCCCGACGATCGGGCGATCCCCCCGAATCGGTCATTCACCGCGCCGAGCATCTCCTCGACCCGGTGGCGCAGGGTGTGCTCGGCGAGCGCGCGCCGCCGCGCGTTGGCGCCCATCGCGCGCGCCTCGTCCGGGTGCGCGAGGTAGAAGTCGAGCTGGCGCCGGAGCTCGGCGAGGTCGCGGTAGGTGACGATCTCCTCGCCCGGCTTGAAGAGGGCCGGCAGATCGTCCTTGAGATCCACGACCTGGCAGGCGCCCGCCGCCGCCAGCTCGAAGGTCCGCGTGTTGACGCCGACGATGTCGTTCATCGGGTGGTGGTGGTTCAACGAGAGCGTGGATGCCGAGTAGACGACGAGCTTGTCCCGCGCGAAGACCGCGGGCCCCGCGATGGCGCGGACCTTGGGGTCGTCGGCCCGTCGCCAGCCGCCGCCCCAGACTCGCAGCGGGTAGTCGAGCAGCTCGCGCACGAACCGCTCGCGGTACGGGTAGCGGCTGCCGACGAACGAGACCGGCGAGCCCCAGCGCCGCCGCTCATCGTCGGTCGGCGTCAGGGGGTGGTGCGCGTCCGGGACGCAGTACATCGGCAGGTAATGCAGGTTTCGGAGCCCGACCTGCTGGAGGCTCCGCATCGCGTAGCGCTCCTTGGTGAAGAAGACGTCGTACGCCTCGATCGCCTCGAACGGCAGCATCCAGAGCGGGTTGTCGGGGAAGAAGTTCAGGAAGAGCACGTGGAGCTTCGCCTTCACGCGGCGGATGAGGCCGGGCGTGATCGGCCCGCCCTTGATCACGAGCACGAGCGCCGGGCGCCACGCGAGACACAGCCGCTCGAGGCGCCGGAGGATCCAGGTCTGGTACGCGGCCTTCGTGCCCTTGTTCTTGTAGAGCGGGTTGGCCTTGCGGTACTCGAAGGTGCGAACCTCGTGGCCGAGGGACCGGAGCTCGTCGGCGAAGTCCATGCCCATGAGCCCGGCCCGCTCGAATGGGAGGACGATCAGCCAGCGCACGGGCCGTAGCCTAGCACGGCCGAGCGTCGAGCTACGCGACGGCTTGGGCGCGGACCTGGCGGAAGCGGACGGCAAAGAGCGGATCGACGAGCGCGGCGGTGGCGACCAGCGCGGCGTCGGCGCCCTCGCGCAGGAGATAGTCCGCGCGCGCCGCCGTCGCGATGCCGCCCACGGCGAGCACGGCGCGGTCCCACGCCCCGGCGCGGCGCCAGGCGAGCATCTCCTCCACCTGTCGCGACGCGACCGGGAAGATATCGTGGCCGACGACGTCGGCACGCTCGCGCCCCGGCCCCTCGAACGCCGCGTTGCCCTCGTCGTCGACGACCCGGCGGTGCACGCCGTGGATCAGGACGAAGCCGTTGGTCCAGGAGGCGAGCTTCGTCGCCGTGTCGTGGAGCGCGCGCGGGCTCCGGAACACGCCGAGCTTGGCGAGGACGGGCACCGTGACGCTCGTGCGCACGCGATAGAGGATCTGGGCGGCGAGCGGGATGTTCTCGTAGATCATCTGCGGCGGCTCGACGAACGGGTCGGGCGCCGCCAGGTGCACCTGGACCGCGTCGGCGCCGCTCTCCGCCGCCCAGCGGGCGCAGCGCGCGTAGTCGGCGAAGAGCGCTTCGGCGTCGCCCTCGGGCGGGCGCGTGCCCATGACGCTCACGATCAGGATCTGGCCCGGCCCGATGCGCTCCTTCGCGCGGCGGACGTCCTTGCGCCACACGTCCGGCTCCATCGAGGGCTCGCCCATGGACACCGCGATCGTCGGCACGCCGCCGGCGGGGGCGCGCCGGGTGACGACGGCCACCTGCTCCTGGTTGTCGACGTGGCGGATGTTCGGCCGGCTCCACGCCGGGTGGAAGGCGGAGCGGACGGTCGCGTAGGTCAGGATGTCGAAGCCGAGCCGCGCGTAGCTCTCGACCCACTTGGAGTTGAGCAGCGGGCCCGCCGAAATGCCGAGGCGCGAGTTGAGGCGATAGTCGAAGAGCCGGCCCCCCGGTCCGCGGGGGAGCCGCCGGACGCGAGGCAGCGCCGGCGCATGCCCATAGTTCCACTGGAACGACCGATCGGTCCGGTAGGCGGCCTGCGGAATCGCTAGATCACTCCAATCCGTCGAACAAATGCCCGCAAGCACTTAGTTTATCAAACATTTACGCGACGTTACAGCGGAAAGATCGCTCAGCGGAAGGCGGGCATCACCTCGTTCGCCACGAGTTCCAGCTCCCGCATGATGTGGGCGTGCGGCATGCCGGGGAAAAACGTCCGGCAGATCAGGTGGGTCATGCCGTACTCCTCGACGAACCGGCGGATCTTGAGGACGCACTGCTCGGGCCCGCCGATGATGAACCGGTCCTCCATCAGCTTGTCGAGGTCGGTCGCGATGCTAGCGTCGATGAACGGGTGGCGCCAGCCGCCCGCGTACTCCTTCCGGTAGGCCACCATGATGTGCTTCTCGGCGAGCTCGCGCGCCTTCCGATCGGTGTCCGCGATGATGAGGTCGCGCGTCAGCGGCCACTCGGTGACCGGCGCCGTCCGGCCCGCGGCGCGGCGGTTCTCGAGGAACCGCTGCTTGCCCAGGACGAGACGCGTGAGGTCCGCGGTCGGTCCCGGGATCCAGTTGTCGGCGAGCGTCGCCGCGCGCCTGAGCGTGATGTCGCCCCAGCCGCCGATCCAGAGGGGCGGGTGCGGCTTCTGCACGGGCGTGGGCTCGAGCCGCCCGTCGACCGTGTAGTACGCACCCGTGAAGCTCACGCGCTCCCCGGTCCAGAGCCCCTTCATGATCGCGAGCTGCTCCTCGAACCGCGCGCCGCGCTTGTCCAGCGGGACGCCGTAGAGGGCGAACTCGTCGGGCTTGTAGCCGATGGCGATGCCGAGCGTCACGCGGCCGCCCGACATCACGTCGAGCATCGCCACGTCCTCCGCGAGGCGCACCGGGTGGTGGAACGCGGCGACCGCGATGTCGGTGCCGAGCCTCACCTTCGACGTGCGCGTGGCGAAGCCGGCGAGCACGGTGAGGGGCGACGGCCAGTAGTGGTTGGTGACCGCGTGGTGCTCCTCCATCCACACCGAGTCGAAGCCGAGCTCCTCGGCGCGGGTGACCTCCGCGAGCGACTCCTTGTAGTAGTGGCCGCCCTCGATGGGGATGAAGCCGATCTTCAGTCGTGCCATCAGGCCTCCTCGCGCGCGAGGCACGAGCCTAGCATGACGTCCGGCGGCGAGTCACTTGACACTGTCGCGCGCCCGCGATTAGGGTGGGCCACCACCACACACGAGGAGGCACACCGATGCCCAGCATGAAAGGCTTTCACGCCCTCAGGAACCTTCCCGAGGAGAAGATCACTGACAAGATCTCGCGCCGCATACTCGCCGGCGACAAGGAGATGGTGGTCTGGTGGTCCATGAAGGCGGGCGCGCATGCCGCCGCGCACAAGCACCCGCACGAGCAGGTCTTCTGGATGCTCAAGGGGACGATGGAGTTCCGGCTCGGCAACGAGAAGCGCAGCTGCGGGCCGGGCGACGTCGGCCTCATCCCCGGCGGCGTCGAGCACGAGGCGTGGTTCCCGGAGGACGCCGAGGTCGTGGACATTTTCTCGCCGCCGCGCGAGGACTTCCTCACGAGCGAAGCGCCCGCGTACATGCGGAAGGGCTAGATGCCCGACGAGTTCACGCCGGCGGAGCGCGCCGCCCTCGCCCCCTACTTCACGAACCTCGACGGCCCGGTCTTCGCGCTCGTCGACCTCCCGGAGGTCGTCAAGGGCGCGCTCTTCGCGCGCTACTCGCGCTCGCCCAAATCGCTCCGCCGCCTCTTCCTCGACGAGTTCCTGACCGCCGGCGGCCTCGAGGCGGCGTCCGCCCGCGGGGCGCCGGGGCTCGACGCGGCCGCGACGCAGCGGGCGGAGAAGCTCTACGAGCGCGTCTTCGTCGAGTACGGCGACGACTCCGTGGCGCAGCTCGGCGGCGTCCACCTCGCGTGCGAGGGCGCGTCCAACATCCTGACGAAGGTGCTCGAGTGGGGTCGCCTCATGGCCTACCTCGAGCAGTCCACCCGCTACATCCCGTACGACGACCGTCCGGCCGGGCGGTACCGGTACCACGTCCCCGCCGAGCTCCGAGAGTCCCTGCGCGAGCGCTACGTGGCGACGCTCGATCGCTGCTTCGATGCCTACCATGACTGGCTGCCCCGGATGCGCGCCTTCTACGAGACGAAATACCCGCGCGACCCCGCGGAGGCCGAGAACGTCTACCGCATGACGATCCGCGCGAAGGCGCTCGACACGCTTCGGGGCATGCTGCCGGCGGCCACGGTCTCGAACGTCGGGATCTACGCGACCGCGCAGGCCTTCGAGCAGCTGCTGCTCCGGATGCGCTCCCATCCGTTACTCGAGGTGCGTTCGTACGCGGACCTCATCCTCGTCGAGCTGCGCCGGGTGATCCCGGCGTTCCTGAGGCGCGTAGACGTCCCCGACCGCGGCGGCGCGTGGTCCGGCTATCTCTGGGAGACGCGCGCGGCGACGCAGGCGGTCGCGGCGCGGCTGCTCGCCGGCGCCGCGCCGGAGCCGCGCGCGGAGGTGACGTTGACGGACTTCGATCCCGACGGCGAGGCGAAGGTCGTCGCGGCGGCGCTCTACGCCGTCTCGGCGCTCCCTGACGACGAGCTGCTCGCGCGCTCACGGAAGCTGACCCACGAGGAACGGCGCGCGGTGCTCGCGGCGTACGTCGGCACGCGCCGAAACCGCCGCCACAAGCCGGGGCGCGCCTTCGAGCGGACCTCCTACCGCTTCGACGTCCTCGGCGACTACGGCGCCTTCCGCGACCTGCAGCGTCACCGCCTGCTCACGCTCGAGTGGCAGCGCCTCTCCCCGCGCCACGGCTCGGTCATGCCCGAGGCCATCTGCGAGGCGGGGGCGGAAGCGGACTGGCGGCGGGTCCTCGGCGAGTCGGC